>DNVQ01000015.1 GCA_003507475.1 Candidatus Moraniibacteriota bacterium
GCTGGTTATTATGTAAAAGAGTTCAATGCAGACGGTTTAAAAAATGGGGTTTTGTATTTTTTTGAAAATAGAGATAAAATAGAAGCGATGTCTGAAATCTCCAAAAAATTAATTAAGAAATTTGCTTGGGAAGCGTCAGCAGAAAAAATTGTAAATATTTATAAGAAAATAAAAATAAATGAGTAAAAAAACTAAACTGATTATTGTTGGAATAATTATTATTTTAATCGGAGCGAGCGGATTTTATCTTTTTAAAAAGAGTGATAAAGTTTCCATGGTGGTTAATTCCATCTCGGTGGCCAAAAGTGTTATTAATTTGCTTCCCATCAAAGAAGATACCAAAAAAGAAGTGCAAGCTATTGATGCTTTAGTTGGTGAATTTACTAAAAAAGATGGAGTGGAAAAAAGATTTTTATTGTTGCTACAAAACAACATGGAGCTTCGTCCAGGGGGAGGATTTTTGGGTCAGTATGCGGTACTTAAGATAAAAGATGGGGAAGTAACTGGACTTACTTTTGAGGATGCCAATTTATTGGATCAAAGAATAACCGCAAAAATTCCTACGCCTTATCCGTTTGAAAAAATGATGAGTTTGAAAAAGTGGAAATTTAGAGACTCTAATTTTTCTCCGGATTTTCCAACCAATGTGGAAAAAGCTAAATATTTTTATCGTTTAGCGGGGGGGAATAATAATTTTGACGGAGTAATTGCAGCTAATGCTACTACTTTTGGGAGAGCCTTTGAATTGACGGGACCAATGACTGTTAATGGTGTGGAATTAAACAGTGAGAATGCAGTTTTGAAGCTTGAAGAAATGGTGGAGAAAAAATATATTCTTAATCCAGATATTGATACACAGAATCGCAAAGATATGATGAAAACTTTAGCAGCTCAGATGACAGAAAAAATAACCAGCCTAAATAATATTCCCAAACTATCTTCTTTTGTTCTAGAAGAACTTCGCAATAAGGATGTGATGTTGAATTTTGTGGATGAAAAATTGCAGTCTCAAATTAAAGAAGTTCATTGGGATGGAGGCGTTACCACTGATTGGGGAGGAGATTATTTTATGATGGTGGACGCCAATATGGGAGCTTTAAAATCGGATTATTACATTAAGAGAAATATAGAATATAATGTGGATTTGACTGGTGAAAAACCAATTGCTGATGTTTTTATCACTTATAAGCATACCGCTACTTATGGCGATTGGAGAACTAGCGATTATCATTCATATTTGCGAATTTATACTCCCAAGGGAACAAAATTGTTGGAACGGGAAATGGTGAGTTATCCTCTTGAAAATGAGGAATTTGGAAAAACTTATTTTGGATTTACTTTGCATACATTGATTAATCGAGAAACAAAAGTAAGGTTGAAGTATGAGCTTCCTGAAAGCGTGAGGCAGGGAGATTATAAATTACTTCTCCAAAAGCAATCAGGCGTAGGCGAGGTTCCGGTAAAAGTTAAGGTAAAAAACAAAGATGGAGAATTTACTAAAGAAGATACCTTGAGAAAAGATTTGAAATTTGAAGTGGGAGAGACGATGGAGTAAAATATTCAATGCTCAATAACCAATATTCAATACCTGCCTGTAGACTATGGGATTTTTAAATAAAAAAAGTCATCTGTCATCAGTCAAAAGTCATCGGGATAATTTTAAATTAATAAATGATAGTGATGACCGTTGACGGGTGACTTGATGACTAAATCTTTCTCTATAAATTAATAATATTAAATTCCTGAAATTCTATTTTTTTTCTTTATCTTTTATGAAGCTTCTACTTATAAAATTTGGCAANNTTTATTACCGGCGGAGTGGGAGATAGTGCTAGATATCGGACAAAGCATGTGGCCGAGGAATTGGAATTGCATGGTTTTAGGTGCGCTACCACAATTCAGGATAACCCCTTTCTGACTAGTTATGCTAAAAAATTTAAAGTTTTTATTTTCCATAGAACTCTTTTTTCTGGAAATGTAATAAAATTAATCCAAAAAATTAAAGAGCAAAATAAAGAGATTATTTTTGATACGGATGATTTGGTTTTTGACAAGAAATATCTGGAACACATGGATTTTTTTAAGAAGATGAATCTTTTTGAAAAGAAGCTTTATGAAAACGGAGTGGGAGGAGAAATCGTCAAAGACGATTATGTAAAAGTTTGCACTACCAGTACGACTTACTTGGCTGATAAATTGAGAGAAGAGGGTAAGCGAGTGATTTTGGTGCGAAACAAAATGCCAGAAAGTGACTTAAAAACAGTGGAGGAGATAAATGAAAAAAATTTGGCACAAAAATATTTTCCCTTAGAGAGAATTGTGATCGGTTATTTTAGCGGCGCGCATGGGCATGACAAGGATTTTTCAACCATTGAAGATGTGCTGATTCGGCTGATGGATAAATATGAAGATTTGAGACTTTTTTTGGGCGGACCCCTAGAAATTAGCGACAAGTTTAAGAAATACGAGAAAAGAATCAAAAAGATGTCCTATGTCCCAAGATATGAAAATTATCGAAATATGGCAGGGGTAGATATCATAATCGCACCACTAGAAATTGATAATCCTTTTTGTGAATCCAAATCTGAACTTAAATTTTTTGAAGCTGGTATTTTGAGTGTGCCGGTAGTGGTCACTGCGACTCAAACATTTTGTGAAGCGATTGAGGATGGGGTGGATGGATTTACCGCCAAAGATAGTGACGAGTGGATTGAAAAATTGGAAAAATTAATCTTAAATAAAAATGTAAGAGTATCAATAGGTCAAAAAGCCAAGGAAAAATCTTTGCGTGATTACACCACTAAAAATGGTCAAAGTGAAGAATATTATGATTATTTGAAAGGGAAGATTGATTAGTTTTGATAATGGTTTTATATGGTTTAGAGAATAAATTATTTTTTTAGTATAAATATGGAATTAAAAGATTTTTACTCTCGTATGCGGGAAGAGGTATCTGAGTTTTCAGTTGGAAGAAATGATTCTGCTGCATTTTTGGTTTGGTTTTTGGAAAATTATTTTAGGCTCGATGTGCAAGATGCGATTGATAATGTTTCTGATCAGACTAATGATAAAGGAGTTGATGGTATATATGTCGATGATGAGGAGGAGGTGATTTTTTTACTTCAATCCAAATTTTCCCCCCTTAATGATCAATCGCAAGGTGATAATGATTTGAGAAACTTTATTGGTGCTAGGCAATGGTTTCTAAATGAGGAGGCAGTTAATAATCTGTTAAATAGTACGGCTTGCAGAGATTTAAAATCTCTTGTGGAAAGTAAGGGAATAAAAAATAAAACTCATTACAAATTAGTTTCTGTTTTTGTTACAAACAAAGGATTTAATGATCACGCAAGAGAATATATTCAAACTGTTGATTATCTTGAAGCTTATGATTACAATGATTTATTTGATAAATTTACATATTTTGCAGATGATGAAAATACTTTTCCTGCAAAAGAAATCCTCGTAACTGAACATACTAAAATTGATTATAATCTACCCGATGGTACAATCTCTAGGGTTTACTCTATAAAAGCGAAAGAATTGGTTAAGTTAGATGGTATTCAGGATAGAACTTTATTTTATAAAAATGTTAGATATGGGGTTGGAAAAACCCGCGTAAATGAGTCAATTAAAAAAACAATTGACAAGCTAGAAGATCATAAAAATTTCTTTCTTTATCATAATGGAATTACAATTATTTGTCAGGATTTAAGGGAAGATTTAGCGAATAATAAAATTTTTCTTACTGGATATGCTGTAATAAATGGATGTCAATCTATGCTTACATTTTATGAAAATAAGGAAAAACTCTCTAATAATTTATTTATTCTTGTAAAAATAATTAAATTAAATCTTTCTTCTCAAAGGGTGAAAAATATAACATATTATGCAAATAATCAAAATTCAATTAGTTTAAAAGATTTGCGCTCTAACGATTCGGTTCAAAAAACATTACAGAGACAGTTCGCAGAATTATTTGGCACAAAAGTCCTATATAGAAGGAAGAGGGGGGAATCTGAGGAGGGCTATGATATAGTAATTGAAAAAGATTTTGCAGCTCAATTAGTTGAGGCTGTTTACCTTAGCAAGCCGCATAATACTCACTTAAAGCAAAAATTATTTGGAGAAGATTATAATATTATTTTTTCAAGAAACATCAATGCAGAAAAGATTTATTTAGCATCATTATTGTATGGAATTGTTAAAGAAAATTCTAATTTGTTAGATAATGAAAAAATTAGAAATTATGGCTTGTCGTTGTTTTTCTTTTCGCATATTTTAGCAAGCATAATGAAAGAAGATGCGTTGGGTAAAGATATCTTAAATGATCCAAGGGACTTTGTTACTAAAAATGAAATTATAGTGTTAAATACTTTGAAGCGCATATGGGAATTGATTACGCCGGACATTAATTTTGAGATTGAAGAATATGCTACTCAAAATGAGAATTTTTTTGATTATAAAAACTTATTTAAAAATACCAACTTTATTCAAACCATGACAAATAAAATTAAGTCTGATTACACCAGGTTAATTAGAAGAAATACTGCGGATTCGCTTTTAAATATATACAATGGATATAGTCAAAGCTAGAATTATTGCTTTATTTTGTTTAGAGTATGCAGTGTGTTTTATGGGTATAATTTTTGAATATAAAAATCATTTTAAATTCATGATTCATAATGCTTAATTCATAATTCATCCTAAAATATCTTCCATATACTATAAATTAATAATTGCTAGTTACTAGTTACAGATTACTTTCTGAGAGAGGGTTGTTTTTTTGCCAATAATTAGTTAAAATAGGGAATATGAGAAAATTAAGAAAAAAAATAAGAATAGTTTGGATAATCATTTCAATTTTAGCGGTCATTTCGATGGTGGGCTTTTTGATTGCTCCAGCTTTTGGTGGGGGATATTAATTATTATTAATGCCAAATCATAACATCATTTGAATTTGGTATAAAAACAAAAAATGAAATTTTTTTATTTTTTATCATTCTTTTTGATTTTGGCAGGAGCTCTGGCTTTTCTTTTATTTCCTACGCTTAAAGAAATCAGAAGATCAAAAATTATTGAAAACGAAATTGCAAATTTGGAAACGGAAGCTGAGAAATTAAGTGCCCAAAATAATTTTCTTAAAGAAAAAATAGAATATCTGAAATCTGATTATTACAAGGAAAGCGTGGCCAAAGATAGGCTTAGTTTGAGAAACGTGGGTGAAAAATTGGTAATTGTTCAGCCTAAGCAGAAAGTTTTGGGTGCGTCTGATGATAAAATAGAGGAAAATAATATTGAGATAGAAAAGGGGAGTCAACGAAACAATCTTCCCAACTACCAAAAATGGTGGGAAATTGTCAGAGGGGAGGGAATATAATAATGTATATAAATTAATGGTTATGAAAGCAAAGAATAAAAGCGAGGAAAAAAAAGTTGAGAAAATTAAAGTTACAACCCTATTATATGGCATTGGTGCTTTTATTTTGACCTTGTTGTTAATTGGGATAATTTTTATTTATAGATTTAACAATCCAAATAAAATTCCCAATTATATTTATAATCGAGTTTTCTTTCCAGCAGTTGCGATTGAGGGAACTAATTTTATATCAATAGGTTCGATAAATCAAAACCTGATGTCTATCAGGAGATTTTATGAAAATCAGGATTTTTCTTCTTTGGGGCTTAGGTTTGATTTTAATACAGATGATGGAAAGAAGAGATTAAAAATAAGAGAAAAAGAACTGATAAATAAAATGATTGAAGATAGTGCTGTTGAAATATTGGCTCAAGAGAGAGGTATTAATATTTCAAAAAAAACAGTAAAGGATAACGTGGATAGAAAAATGGATGAATATGGAAATAGGGAGATAGTGGGGGAAAATTTAGATAATTTATATGATTGGACAATAGATGATTTTAAAGATAAAATAGTGCGTCCAAGCCTATATAAGGATGCTCTGGAAAAATGGTTGGCGGAAAATGAAGGTAAGGAAAAGAATGATAAAGCTAAAAAAACAGCTCAAAACACTTTGGAAAAATTAAAGCAAAAAGGTGATTTTGAAAAAATAGCCCAGGAGATTTCCGAGGGAGGTACGGCAGATACAGGCGGAAAACTAGGATGGTTTCGAGAAGATCAGGTATCTTTGGAAATAAAGGATAGCGTAATTGATATAGAAAAAGGAAAGTTTAGTGATGTCTTGGAGAGTAAAATGGGCTATCATATAATAAAAGTTGATAATACCCGAGAAATTGATGGAAAAAAAGCTTATGAAATAAGCCAGATATTTTTCCCTAAAGTATCTTTTGCAAATTGGTTAGATGGTAAGATAAAAGATATGAAAATATCAGTGTTACTGGCGGATTATCAATGGGATAAGGAAAAAGGATTTGTTAGATTTAAAGATAAAAATATGGAAAAATTTGAAGAAGAGTCACTTAAAAGAGCCGAAAAAGATGCTTCCTTGATAGCTTTGTAGATTTATTTTTAATAATCTGTTATGATATATTTTGAGTAATTAATTTTTTAAGTTTATTTTTTTTAAGAAACAAATATTGTTTTTTGAAGAAATATAATATTACTATGCCGAAAGTTAAGATTAACGAGGATTTATGTATTGGTTGCGGAACATGTGAGGCTATTTGCTCCACTGTTTTCAAGATGGATGCAGAAAAGGGGAAATCAGTAGTTATTGCTGATGAATGTGGGGATTGCGATTGTCAGGAAGCTATTGATAGTTGTCCAGTTAACGCTATTTCATTTGAACAATAGAAAAAGTAACGGGGTTTTTTCTGAATAATGTGTTTTCTGATTTTTAACAACAGAATATTTTTTCGGGAATTAACTCCTTTCCCTTGTTTTTCAATTAGGAATCGGGGCCCCGTTTCTATCTCTGTTTGGAGAAAATTTGTTTATGTAGTTGGATAAATAAGCATCTATGCTTTTTTAAGATTATTGTTTTTTAATTTTTTTCTATTTACCTGTGTTTCTATATCTGCCAGCAATATTTCAATCAATTGTTTTTGTCCTCTTTTTAGAATCAATGCTTCTCTATAGAGGATCTTTTTGGTTTTTATTTTTTGCTTTTTTGATTCTTTCGCTGGCATCTTTTCGGATTTATTGCAAAGTGTGGTCTGGATGGTTTATCGTTACAATATTTTATACTTCCATTTGGACAATTTTACATTTAATAGACTACGATACTGAAAAGCATATTTTTATATTAATTGGCGGATTGGTTAATTATTTTTTATTGTTTGGTATTTACAGGATATCGAGAAAACCTGAAAGTGAAACTGCTAAAAGCGTGATTGCTATGTCAAATATGGCTGTTATTTTTCTGTTTTTTTCAGCATCTTATGGGGTTTATTTGAACTTCGATATCTCTTCCTGGATATTGATGACATTTTATTTTTTTAATATAGCGCTAATTAGTTATCAATATTTCTTATTAATTGGAGAGGAAAACAAGCAGAAAATATTGGTGTATAGTTTAGTTTTGGGTTTTGGGGTTTTGGAAATGGGATGGGTGATAAATTTTTGGCCATTTGGCTATTTAACTACCGGAGTCATTTTATTGATGTTTTACTATATAATTTGGGATCTATCTCAAAACTATTTTAAAAATATTTTGTCAGTTAAAAAAGTTTTAGTAAATTTAATATTTTTTATAATAGCAAGTGGTGTTATTTTGCATAGCTCAATATGGCTACCTAATATTTAAATTTAATATTAATCAGTATAATTATTTATATCTTAATTAAAAAAATGAAGAAAAAAGTTTTAAAAATAATTTTAATTTCCGCGATGGTGATGTTTTTGGGATGGGTTGGTAATTTATTATTGGGCAGGTATCTAACTCCTGTACTTGTTAAATCAAAGTTATTTTCTAGAATGGAGATTTTTAGCAATGATAATAAGAATACGACTATAATTAATAAAACAGAGAAAGTTATCGTGAGAGAAGATAACTCCATGAGTGAAATAGCTTCAAGCGCAGTTTATGCGGTAGTGAATATTCTTTCGTTTGAAAAAAGGGAGGATGCTAAGAAAATTAATCTTTCGAGCGTTGATGAATTAGAAAAATACTCAAAGGGGATGAGTGGGGCAGGAACTATTCTTACTAACGATGGCATTATTGTTACTTATCGAACAAACATAATAGAGGAAAATGCTGAGTATAAGGTGGTTTCTCTAGGTGGGAATGTTTTGGACGCAACTCTTGTTGGGATAGATGAGTTTACTAATTTAGCTTACTTGAAAGTAGCGGGATTTAATTTGACCACTATTCCGTTTGCGGGCAGCAGTATTAATAACTCCGGCAAGAAGGTTATTGTTATAGGTAACTTATCAGGATTACAAAGGGTTCATATTACGGACGGGATAATAACCAGTTTTGATGAAAAGTTTAATTTATCAGGCGGAGAAATATCTTCTTCTGAAAAATTGGAAGGTGTTTTAAATGTTGATTTTACAAAAGATGACAACTATGTCGGTGGGCCGATTATTAATTACAGTGGAGAATTGATGGCTATAAACGCCAAACTTGAAATTGATGGGGAGAAAAAATATTTTCAAATTCCTGTTGAGGTGATTAAAGAGTCAATGCAAAAAATTGTGGAAAATAAAATTAAGCAATCCGCTAAATTGGGGATTTACTATATTTCAGTTGATCCATTTTATAAAAGTTTAAAAAATCTTTCATCTGATAAGGGAGCTTTAATTTATTCTTCCACAGGAAAACAGGGTTTGGCTATTTTGGCAGGAAGTCCGGCTGAGAAGCATGGGTTAAAAATTGGTGACTTGATCTTATCAATAGATGGAAATGAGATAAATTCACTTCATCCGCTTTCCAATTTTATTAACCAATATGAGGAGGGAAATTCAGCCACTCTGGGAATATTGCGAGATGGGAAAAATATGGAAATAGTGGTAGAGTTTTAATGTTATCAATAAACTGTTTTTTGTGTTAGAATTAGGGCATGATTGCAAAAAAGAAATGGAAAAATAAATTATATTATGAAAAAAAAATCAAAAGATAAAAATACCAAAGAAAATCAAAATATCGGAGATGAATTTAACTTAAATCTGAAAAACAGCGTCAAAAGGGGGATAGCTGTTGTGCTTTTATTTTTATTGACCATTTTATTTTCTTTTGGTTTCTTGGGTTCAGGTGGATCATTTGGTGCATTTCTGGATAAGACGGGCGGTCTTATTTTTGGTTGGGGAAAATGGCTTTTTCCTGTGACATTATTTTTAATGGCCGTGGTGTTGCTTTATAAGAAGAAAACTGTTTTTTATGTGGTAAAAATAATTGGTCTAGCTATTGCCTTTTTTAGTTTATTGGGATTTTCTCATATTTTTTATGAAACTGATTCACTTTTAGCCATAGCCAAGGAAGGACAGGGCGGTGGTTACATGGGTTACATTATATCTTTAGCTTTAATAAAATTGACAGGGAAAGCTGTGGGAGTTATCTTTTTGCTGGCGTTTTTTGCAATCGGTGTAATGATTGCTTTCAATTTTTCAGTAGTTGAGTTTTTCATTGATTTAATTAAGAAAAATAAAACTGAAGCAAAGGAAGTAGAAGAAATAGAGATGGAAGATGGAAATGATGAGAAAATTGAAATTGAAAAAGAGGATGATAGTGAGGACGATACCACTATGCCACTTGATGAGGAAAGTTTGGCTTGTAATATAAAAGAGGTTAAATTTGTAGATGGTCCTAGCAAAGACGAGGTCCAAGAAGATGATGATATCTCCGATGATGAAGAAAATTTTAATATTAAAAACGCATCCTTTGAAAGCAATATAAAAAATGCTAAGCCCAAAAAAAATGTTAATAAGATTTCCTCTGATTCATGGAAACTGCCGCCCCTATCTCTTTTGGATGAATCTATTGGAGAAGCGTACAGTGGAAATATAGATGAAAATATTGATATTATTAAAGATACTTTTTCTAATTTTGGAATTGCTTTGGAAGATGGCGGTGTAAAAATCGGACCCGCCGTTACTCAATATAGTTTTCGTCCGGCAGTGGGAGTAAGACTGAGTAGAATTGTTGCTCTAGGAGATGATTTAGCCTTGGCTTTGGCTGCTCACCCAATTAGAATTGAAGCTCCTATCCCAGGAAAATCTTTAATCGGAATAGAGGTTCCAAATAAAAAATCTATCATGATTAGGTTAAAGAATGCTCTTGATAGTGCTGAATTTAAAGAGAGAAAATCAACCTTAGCCTTAGCTTTGGGTAAAAATGTGGAAGGAAATTTTGTAGTAGCAGATTTGGGTAAGATGCCCCACTTATTGATTGCAGGAGCTACTGGAACCGGAAAGAGTGTATGTATTAACTCAATAATCTTATCCTTGCTTTTTCAGAATTCCCCAGATGAGCTAAAAATGATATTGGTTGATCCCAAGAGAGTAGAACTTTCTCTTTATAATAAAATCCCACATTTATTATCACCCGTTATAACGGATAATAAAAAAGTGGTCAATTCTCTCAAATGGGCAGTGCGGGAAATGGAGGAACGCTATAAAATTTTAGAATCAGTGGGATCTAGGGATTTGGAATCTTATTCTCAAAAATTTAAAAAAGGAATGACTCGAGATGTGATTGATCCTGATACTGGTGAGGTAGTGAAAGAGGAATTGAAAAAGCTCCCCTTTATCATTATTGTTATAGATGAGTTGGCGGATTTAATGGCTTCTCATGGTAAAGATATTGAGGGGGCGATAATGCGTTTGGCTCAAATGGCTAGAGCGGTTGGAATTCATCTTATTATTTCCACCCAAAGACCAAGTGTGGAAGTTTTGACGGGTATTATCAAGGCTAACATAACAACCAGAATTGCTCTTCAAGTGGCAAGTCAAATCGACTCAAGAACAATTATCGATATGCGAGGAGCGGAAAATTTATTGGGTAAAGGTGATTTGCTTTTCTTATCTTCAGAATCTCCCAAGCCAAGAAGATTGCAAAATTCTTTCGTATCAGAGCAGGAAGTAAGAAGAGTAGTTGATCACATAATAGAGCAGGCTGATAGAATTTACAAAAAAGATGAAGATGATGATATCGAAGATGAGTTAAGTGATGAATCAAATTTTAAAGGTGATATGGCTCGAAATTTTGACCAAGTTGATTTTTCAGTTTCTCATGAATCTGAAGATGAGGACGCTATTTACGATGANNGAAAATAATTCTGGTAGCAAAGAAAATGCCGATAATAAAAACAAGGATGATGGAGATGATGTGTCTCAGGAGCAAAGAGATAAATGGCAAATATAGCTGACATAAATCACGAAGCGACTCTGATTAATCTCAAATAATCACAAATAGAGTTCGAGAATATTAGGGAAAAAATTCGTGTCGAATAGCGATTTATATAATTATGAACGGATTTAAAGTAAAAAAAATTCAATCTTTGACCCTTGGGGAGAAAATGCGAAGAGCAAGATCTGAAAAAAGGATTGGGTTGCCAGAGATAGCTAAAAATACCAAGATCCAATTGGAATATCTTGAATATTTAGAAAGTGGAAACTATAACGGCTTACCTGCGGATGTTTATGTAAGAGGTTTTTTGAAAAGCTTTGCTGATTATTTGGGAATAAATGAGGAGTATCTGATAAAATCATTTAATAAGGAAAAAAGTATTCAACAAAACATAGCTGGCAATAATAATATTAAAGAGAAGAAAAAAGCAAATAACATAAATTTATCCAGAATCTCAGTAACCCCTAAGATAATCTCTATTTTTTTTATTTCTCTTTTTTTTATAATGCTGTCTTTTTATTTATTTAAAAATTTGAATAATTTCGTTTCTAATCCGGAATTGTTAATAATGAATCCAGCAGCTGATTCGGTAATTAACGATACGAAGGTGTTGGTAAAAGGTAAGACAGATGTGGGTAATGATTTATTTATCAATAATCAACAGGTTTTAGTTGATGATGAAGGCATTTTTTCTGAAAATATTATACTTAGAGAGGGAAAAAATGTTATAATGGTAAAGAGTATTAATCAGTTTAATAAGGAGGTTACCGAATCAATTTCCATAGAGGCTCATTACAGTAATCCAGAAGAGGTAAAGCCTCCAGAAGTGGTTAATTCCCAGGATGCTCCCCCAACAGAAGAAAACAATCAAGATAGTAATAGTACTCAGGGAGTTCAACAAGTAGAAGAAGTTAAAGCTGATGAAATAAAAGAGGCAGAAGGTGCGGTTTTGGGAGCAGAAACGATCCAAAAAAGCGAAGCGGATAATAAGGATAAGAAGAAAAAGAAGGATTAGAATGATACATTGATAATTAACAATTGGTAGTTTATTAAAAATAAGATTTTATAAGATTAAAGTATAAAAATGTAATTAACAGCACATAGATTGATGGCAATTAGTTGATAGAAATGTTCGTAATAATTTTTTCTAAAAAGCTAAAAAGCTACAAACTAAAAAGCTAACTAAATATATGGCAACAAAAAGTAAACCTAAAGAATTAAAAGCTCCTAGTACTGATTCAATGGAAAAAAAATTAGATGTGGTTGTGGATGAAATAAGGCAAAAGTTTGGCGATGGAATGATAATGAAATTGGGAGATGTTAAAAAAGTGGATGTGGCTTCTATTCCGACCGGATCAATATCTCTAGATATTGCGCTGGGTATCGGAGGAGTTCCTCGCGGACGTATAATAGAAATATATGGACCGGAATCATCTGGTAAAACCACGCTATCTCTTCATATTGCCGCTAACGCGCAAAAGGCGGGGGGAGCAGTGGCGTTTGTGGATGCTGAACATGCTATGGATCCGTCTTATGCTAAGAAAATCGGAGTGAATATTGACGAATTATTAATTTCTCAACCAGATTCAGGAGAGCAAGCTTTGGATATTGTGGAAACCTTAGTTAGAAGTAATGCGATTGATTTGATAGTAGTTGATTCCGTGGCAGCTCTTGTTCCTCGAGCTGAAATTGAAGGTGAAATGGGTGATCATCATGTGGGTCGCCAAGCTAGACTGATGTCACAAGCTTTGCGTAAATTAACTCCTATAATGGGAAAATCAAACACAGTAGTTATTTTTATCAATCAGATAAGAATGAAAATCGGAGTGATGTTTGGTAACCCTGAAACAACGAGTGGTGGTCAAGCTTTAAAATTTTATTCTTCAGTGAGAATAGATGTGCGTAGAAGCGCCCAAATTAAATCAGGTGAGCAAGTGGTGGGTAATCGAGTAAAAGTTAAGGTAGTAAAAAACAAAGTAGCTCCGCCATTCCAGACAGCTGAATTTGATATTATGTATAATGAAGGAATTTCTCGAGCAGGGGATTTGTTGGACACAGGNNGGAACCGGAAGAGAAAAAGCCAAAGCTTATTTAAAAGAGAATCAAAAAACATTTGATACCGTGGCCAAAGAGGTAACCAAAGCCGCTACAGCAATTAAAGAATAACTTGTTTTGCGAGACAGATATGGTATATACTTAAAAGGTGCTAATAAGCGCCTTTTAATATTATTTATTTATGTTCACAAAAATTTTTAAAGAACTAGATAAAAGTGATGCTCCAATTGCGGGAGGAAAGGGGGCTTCTTTGGGAGAAATGACCAACGCCGGAATTCCCGTGCCACCTGGTTTTGTGATACTTTCGGATGCGTTTGAAAGATTTTTGAGCGAGACGGATTTAACTGTGGAGATTGAAGCATTGCTCGGAACTGTTGATAATCAAAAAATGCACACAGTTGAGAATGCTTCAGAAAAAATTCAGGGACTTATTCTTGATGCCAAAATGCCAGAGGATATTGTTAAAGAAATTAAAGAGGAATTTGAAAAGCTAAAAAAATGTCATTCTGAACTTGATTCAGAATCTCGAAAAGATGATGATAATTTTTTCGTTGCAGTACGTTCCAGTGCTACTGCGGAAGATGGAGCAGAACATGCGTGGGCGGGACAGCTTAACTCTTATTTAAATACGACCAAAGAAAATTTATTAGAAAATATTCAAAAATGTTGGGCGTCACTTTTTACTCCCCGCGCTATCTTCTATAGATTTGAGAAATACCCATCTGCATCCTCCTCTCCTGTACTCGGGAGAGGGGTTAGGGGTGAGGGTTATGAGAGTGATAGTGAAAAAATATCGGTCGCTGTTGTTATCCAAAAAATGATTCAATCTGAGAAATCAGGAATTGCTTTTTCTGTTCATCCGGTGACTCAGGATTATAATCAGCTAATTATTGAAGCTGGTTTTGGTTTGGGCGAAGCGATTGTCTCGGGCTCTGTCACTCCTGATTCTTATGTGGTAGATAAATCAAGAATTAAGCCTGCCCGCAGTGCTACAGCGTTTGCAGGCGGGAATTACGAATTAAGAATTAAGAATGAAGAATTAAGAAATAAAGAGGCTATTATTGATGTGAATGTAAATATTCAAAATAAAGGACTATACAGATCTTGTCATCTCGCTCGCCGCGGCGAGGGAGGGATCTCGGGAAACGAATGGCGAGACATCCCTGAGCCCCAATCCTCTTCCCAAGTATTGAGCGAAAAAGAAATCCTTGAACTTTCAGATTTGATAATCAAAATTGAAAATCATTACGGTTTCCCGTGCGACATTGAATGGGCTGAGGAGAATGGAAAATTTTATATCACGCAGAGTAGACCGATAACGACATTGAAATCTTTCGATAAAGATAATATTAAAAAAGAAAATGAGGGCACTGAGATAATTCTGTCAAATGCTCAATCAAGAGAACATTCTCTTTTTTATGCTTATGTATGGACAGAAAGTGATCAAAATAACATAAAGAAATATTCTGGGAAAACAGTTAAGAATTTATTATTCAAAAGAGAGTTTAATGATCCAAGATTACATGTTTTCTATGATTCCGGTGAAATGCAAAATATTATGCAAGATATTGCTGATAATTTTAGAAAAAACGAAAATCTATTTGAAAAGATTGAAAGAGATATTCAGATTCAATCTGAGAAAATGTTACTATACATCAATAATGTTAAAAAGATAAAAAATATTGATGAATTGATGGAATTTAAAAGCGAGTGGCTCGAGTGGTGGTCAGCAATGGCAATGATTTTTATTATTCCCAATATTGATGGTATTTCTAACGATATTCATAAAAAAGCATTGGCTATAAGAGGGAAAATAGAAAAATATTCTGATGATATAGATAGGATATTTGTTAATTTTTTTAAAACAAAATATCCTAGGTCTGTTGATTTGGTGAACGTTATTACTCCTGAGGAACTTTTCAATTTTGAAAATCTTTCTAATAAAGAAATTGATAAAATAAAATTAAGAAAAAATGGATTTGCGTTATTTAATGGAAATATTTTGACATTAAATGAGTTAGGGGAGGATTTAAAATTGAAAAATATTATTTTAGAAAAAATGGAAATAACATCTGGCATAGAGGAAATAAGTGGAATATGCGCTTACTCAGGAACAGTTCACGGTAAAATAAGAAAAATTATATTAAAAAATGATATTTCTAAAATCAAAAAAGGAGAAATACTGTTAACTCACATGACCTCTCCAGATTTTCTTTCGGCCTTTAAAAAGGCTATCGCTGTTATAACTGATGAGGGTGGCGCAACTTGCCACGCTGCGATAACTTCTCGAGAACTTAAGAAGCCCTGTATAGTTGGTACCAAAATCGCCACTCAAGTTTTGAAGGATGGGGATTTGGTAGAGGTGGATGCGGATGAGGCAGTGGTGAGGATTTTGAAGAGAGCAGATGAAAATGTGAAAGAGGTAGATGTTTTGAAATCTACAAAAGACACGGTTTTTTCTAAACAAATTACTTATACTTTTATTCCAGTGATATGTTTTGAGTCAGCTATACGAAGTTATCATAATAATCCGTTACAAAAAAAGTTAAAAATAAAAAATTTCCCAAAGATTGTTGAAATATTAACAGATAAGTTTGAGGGATGGGATGATCAAAATATCCAAAAGATAACAAAAGCAGAAGATATAAAATTTGTCATCCAAGAGAGCCGATCTATAATAATTCAATACAAAGCATCATTGCAAAAGTTTTTGCAGTTAGATTACATACAATTATCCAATCATGACCTTTTACAAAATGTAAAATTGTTAGACGAGATTTGTATGGAAGTGTACCAGCGATACATCTTTTTTATTCATGAGTTTTTTGAAACCGATGATTCTGAAATGATTGAATTATTGCCCAAAGTAAGAATAGAGCTCTCGGAGTTCGTGAGTGATATCTATAAGTGTTGTGATTATATTATTGAAGCCTTAGCGAAAAGATTTGATTCTGTTTCTTGGCAAACGTTTACTTATGCAACATTTGATGAAATTATTGATCTGTTGGATGATCCTCAAAAAATAGATGAATTTAAAAAAATCAGTGGTCGTTCCATCGCTTTTATTTATAATGGAAAAGACCTTGCTACTATAAAGAAAAAAGAACTGGTAGTGGAAATTATTAATTATTTAACAAATCAAGAAATAGTAGCTAGCGGAAACTGTAAAATAATTAAAGGAAATGCAGTTTCTGGTGGTACGGCAAAGGGACTTGTTATAAAAATATTGGAGTATGATTATGAAAAAATAAATGATGCTCTCTCGGGAAAAAGTGATTATATTTTGGTGACACCTATGACCCGCCCAGAGATCGTTTCTTATCTCAAAGATGCCAAAGCGATTATTACCGATGAAGGTGGTATCACTTGCCACGCTGCTATTGTTTCACGTGAATTAAAAATCCCTTGCATTGTTGGTACCAAAATCGCCACTCAAGTTTTGAAGGATGGGGATTTGGTTGAGGTGGATGCGGATCGAGGAGTGGTAAAGATTTTAAAAAAAATAGAAATCAATAACTCCGAAAAAGAAAAATATGTAAAGATTTTTAATCGTTCACTTTTTTTAATTGGGTGCCAGAATTATGATTTGGGGGAAAGGGTGGAGACTAAAAAAATAACTCCAGTTAAATATTTCATGAATCCAGTTTTCAATAATCTTCCTAAAAAAGGAACTGATGTCTTTTATAATTTTACCGACCCAGCTCAAAATCCCAAATGGATAGTAGATTATTTTAATAACAATAGAGATCAATTGTTAAAAATAAAAGAAACTTATTATAGGGATTCTGATTTGCTTAGAAAATTAATTAATGATCCAACTTATAAAGACTATCAAAAGTTATTTGATCTCACTATCAAGATATGGCCAATGGTGGCAATTAGTAATATGCTTGGGGACAATAGAGATAATATACAAGGAGTGGACGAAGATCTCTTGGGATTATATCGAGAGATGCGAAAATATAGTGACGGTTTGATTCACAATTCTCATTTAAAGATTGCCAAGATAATAAAAGAAATTGTTCCTCAAAAATATAAAAAATATTATAAACATTTACAATACGAAGAAGTGGTAAATGGTAATTATCCTGAGATAGAGGAGCTTGAAAATAGAATGAAAGGTTATATTTTTCACAACGGTAAATTATTTACTAATTTGAGTCTGGAAGAGTATGCTCAGAGAAATAATTATGTATTTGTCGGGTTTGAGGCAAATAACAATATCTCTGAAAATTCAATCTCTGGACAAATAGCCCATGAAGGTAAAGTTAAAGGTTATGTTAAAGTTATTTTTGAAGTAGAGGAGGTTGATAAAGTTAAAAAAGGAGATGTTTTGGTAACTTCTATGACTACCCCAGACTTTATCGTAGCTATGAAAAAAGCTAGTGCTTTTGTAACAGATGAGGGTGGGATAACTTGCCACGCTGCTATTGTCGCTCGGGAAATGGGCAAGCCTTGCATCATCGGAACAAAAATCGCGACGCAAGTTTTGAAAGATGGCGATTTGGTGGAGGTGGATGCAAATGAGGGGGTGGTGAGGATTTTAAAAAAAGCAAATGAAAAGAAAGAGATAAATTTTGAAAAAGTATTTGTCAGAGATTTAACTTTTTTATTAGCATCTTCTGGTTTTTATAATTATCCTGGCTTTGAAAAAAAATTTGATAATGTGATTTTGAATAGTCCTGTGTTAAAGCAGGCAAATGGAAATATTGTTGAGTTTTGGATACAAAAGAAAATTGCAGACAAGCGGATCCGACAAATAGGCAGAGAATTAATGGATGACCCTAAAAAATTAAAAGATACGATGGATAAATATGAAGAAGTATCAAAAAAAATAAAAAAATTATTAAATAAAAAAGAGTCAAAAATCTCCGATGTTATAAATTTGTGTAAATTATTTATAGAATTTAGATTTCCCAACTATGTAATGTTTGAATCTTCAATAGAAACTGGATGGTCTCAGAGGGTTTGTGATTGGAGTAAAATCCAGCGTAAAAAAGATGAAAAATTATGGAGTCAAAGCGATGATTTTATAAGGAAAGCATTACATTCGAAAGGGTTTTCTTTTAATCAGGCTAAAAAAATTTCATTAAAGGAGTTGATTGAATTTGAAAAGGGTAATTTTGAAATTAATTGTTTAGATGACAAAGAGGTTTTCGTAGAAGATTGCGCGTCTAATACTTATTTGGGTACGATGTCAAATATAGCAGATGAGAATAATTTCACTTTAGTGGAGCATGATACAGAATTTGTTGATGAGATAAAGGGAGAAATTGCTTATAAAGGAAAAATAAAAGGTCATGTAAAAAAAGTATTTACTAGGGAAGATATTACTAAAGTAGAAAAAGGAGATATTTTGGTTTCTTCAATGACCACCCCGGATTTTATTTTGGCCATGAAAAATGCAACTGCGATCGTAACAGATGAAGGAGGAATTATTTGTCACGCTGCTATTTTTTCCCGTGAAATGAAAAAACCTTGCATTATCGGTACCAAAATCGCTACGCAAGTTTTGAAAGATGGGGATTTGGTGGAGGTGGATGCGGAGAAAGGGATAGTGAAAATCTTAAAAAGAGTGTAAAATTATTTGTAATTAAGATTTTGTAAATAAATATAAATCATATGCAAATACTTCTCAAAAATATTTACTTATTGGATATTAAAAAATAGACCGATAAATTAGCTAATAAATCTGCTATTGCTGTTAGGTGTAAAGATAAAAGATTTTAAATATAGGTTAAAATATGCTATGATTTTAAGTAACAATCAATCAATTAGTCCAGTATGCTATTAGTGTTAATTTTTAATTATTAAAGATGAATCCCAAATTTATGTTTTCACCTGAGCAAAAAATTCAAAACGTAGTAGCTCCAAGACCCGCTATTGAATTAATTGCGGATCAAATAGAACGAGCTGAAGAAGTAATGCCTATTGAAGTTATCAGGATTAAAGATAATCCACATATTAAACCTAAAGAAAGAAAAGATTTTTCTTTTGATTTTTCTATGGGTTCAGGAGGGGATAGTTATAGCAGTTATGATTATACAATCAAAAAAGATTCAAAATTTGAAGTAAAAGGAAAAACTATAAAACTGAAAGTAAGCTTTGGTGGGACTCCTTCTATTGCTAGTTATGAGCCGAGCATAGATATGTATACCATCGGCCCCGAGGGACTTAAGCACCTAAAGAATAATCGTGAATTATTTTTTTATGATGTAAATCATGAAGCAGCTCACGATGAATATCTAAGCCTTAGTCTAAACGACCAAAAAGCACTTAATGATTTATTTATTCAGGATAAGGGGTTAAATGAATTACTGAGGAAGTTTGCCACCGCTTTATATACGGATAAGGCGGTTTCAAAAGATGCAAGCGGAAAATCAGTAGGAGATAAATATTTGCGAGCCCATGACATGAGTACTCCTGAAATTGCTGCACATATCTCGGTAGAAAACCAAAAAGGGGTAAAGGATGTACGAAGCATGGAAATATTGATAAATGATCAAGAAAAAGATGTTTTATTCGGCGCTCTTGTTACGGAGTGCATTTCCTTTCTGGCTGCATTCGAAAGAGGCGAAGAATATTTTATTAAAGTTGCGGCTAGTTATCAAAATGAAAGAAATGGGGAAGATCCACGTTTTGATGTTATAAGTGCAGTCCATGAGTATCTAATGAGTAATCATGAGTTAAAGAAAGAATTTGATAAATATGGTTTATATAAAAATAATAATCCGGAATTTTTGGAAAGTTTTGCAGAAGAAACTAAAAAAATTGAGTGGCAGTTTTGTTAATGTTATATGAGCAGAAATTTAATTAATTTTTTAAAATAAAATATTATGGGTGGTGGATTTGAATCTCCATTTGGAGAACAACAAAAATCTGTTATTAAAAAAATAGAGCGGTCTGATATTTCAAGGGAAGCGCTCAAAGAAGAGGAAACAGAGATAATTATGCAAAGGCACGAAGCTTATATTCGTGACGTTGAAGATGAAAGAGCGGGAAGCTTGAAGGAGGAAGAGGCAAAAAAATCTTACGATTTAGCAGTTGAGGTTTTTGGATCAAAGCTTGAAAATTTGTCAGAGGATGAACGGAACACTGTAGATGTGTTAGTCATTGCTAGTAATACTCAATACGTAAAAGGCAGGAGAAGTTTTGAGACAGCGGCACAAGTTTTGAAAGGTGCAGAGGATGTTTTTAGAAAATATGGCATTGATGAGAAGCAGATCCTTAATTCCGGAGCAAGTCGCGAGGGGGAAGAAAATCGCCCAACAAAAAACACAGCCATACTGGAACCTCAATTTATTGATCAATCTCCAGAGTTCAGGGAATTTTTAAAAGAAAAATATGGGGATGGGGCAATGAATCAAAAATTTTGGCAAGCTTTTGAGGAGGATTGGGAAAAAGAAGAGCGTGAAAAAGTGGGAGCTGAAGGTCCGGATGATATTTTAGAACGCTATACTAAGTTTATGAATGTTTTGGCTAAATTTTCCGAAGTATATCACAAGAAACATCCCGGAAGACGTCTTATTATCTGGCCGGTATCACATTATGACACCATCAGTCCATATGTTAAAAAAATGACTGGTATGGATACGAAAAAAGATTATTTAGCTGTTGATTATGGTGCAGGAATAAGCTTGAAAATAGATAAAGATGGAAAAATGACAAGTAAAATAAAAGATCAGGAATTTACTGTTGAAAAAAATTAAATTAAAAAATAGTGAAGAAGAAATTAATTTAGAAATTTAATAAAAATAATACATGATAAGAGATAAGAATTTAATACCATCAAAGACGCCCTTGATGTTTTCTGATGGTTCAACTGTTTATAATAAATTCAAAAAAGAATATAAAGTGCACAGCAAAGGATTTTTTATTTTAGCTCCTTCGGGTGCTGGAAAGACATATTATATCAAGAATCAAAAAGCAAAACACTGGATAGATGGAGATTTATTGTGGGAAGCAACCAACGCACACCCAAGGGAAGAGTGGTGGTTAGATATTAATTTAATAATTGAGGCCGATCAAAAAAGCGACATCATAACTTCACAGGCAAAGAAAATGGGATTTTGGATCATGGGAGCATCAAATTATTGGCTTAAGCCTGATGCTATAGTTATACCAAATTGGAATAAACACAAAAAATATATAAAAATTCGCGAAGAAAATCACTATGATGGAGGTGCCAAGTTGGATAAATTGCAACAGGTAATTAATCATCGCAATGAAATATTAAAATGGGCTAAAAAAGGTGTGCCTAAATTTGATTCGATAGAAAAAGCAGTTAAATATCTATGTTCATTATAATTTAAAATATTTTTTGTATATTACTACAAACAAGGTTTTTTGTATTGGCTAAATTTAGGTCATTTTTAAGTTTTAAGATATGGAGATTTAGTAGAGATGGTTTATTTTTATTTATAAATAAGCCCATATTGATTCTGTTTTCGTTTATGTTATGCTTATGTTATTAATGAAATGCGGAGATTTTATGGTAATATTTTTTAAATAATTAGAAAATTATATGCAAATACTTCTTAAAAATACTTATTTATTGGATGTTAAAAAAATCGAGAAAAGATTGGATAAATTTTGGTTTAAGTATGAAAAGATTTTAGTAAAACCTACTTGGAAAAGTTTAAATGAAGCTAGGGCGATATTGTATTTAATCGGACAAATTTATTGTGAAAAAATTGCACCGGAAGCTATTGAAAGAAGACTCCATTTATTACAGCAACCGATGGCGCTTCTGGATTTTTTGTCTGTCGTTGATTCTGGTTCAAGGGAGGAATTAAAAAAATTAAGGAAGGATGCTTTATTTAAAAAATTAGAAAAATATTATGTGCTGGTTAAGGGTTTTAAAAACAAATTTAATGGCGGGAAATATTATTTGGATGAAGAGAAATTTATTGATTTATATAACAGCTATAATCCTGATAAAAAATTAAAGATTGGGTACAGAGGGAGATATAAATCAAAAATAAATTGAAACTATCAAAGGCTCAACCTTGGGGGCTTTAAGGTTGAGCCTTTTTGTGCTTTTTGATAAAATGTGGGGTATAAAAAATAGGGTTTTGACAAATTTCGTCAAAACCCTATTTGAATGCACAAGAAAATATCTTAGCATTCAGGATGGAAATATCTTATGTGGATTCTTGAGGAGGTTTCTCGAAGAAACCCTCGAAAATGACTTCTGACGATAAGATTAGCCCTTTTCCGTCAATGATGTATTTGATGATTCCGCATTCGCCGAGGAGTTGAGTATTTTCCGGATCGGTTGTGGCGGATTCAACGATTGGCGAGCTGGATATTGCTAAGACAGTATTCATTTTCCTGGGAATTCCTCGAAGGAAATTTTGAAATTGCTCGAAGCAATTATCCATAAGTATTGAGTCTGCCTCAAGCCAGGTATCGACTCGGAATCCGACGGCCGGGCCATCAGGATGATTGCGACCCTTTATGGCGCACTCATTGGCGTCATCGTTCATATGGTGTGTGAGCGAAAGTGCCGGGGTTTCAAGGATATCACACGAAAGTCTTAGTGTCACTTTGACGATTTCCGCAGTTTCCACGTGGCGGGCTTGAGCGCCACGGTAAATGGCATCAAATTTAATCTCTGTCAGATATTTTTGTGCCATCTCCATTGCTTGCATTTGACCCCTCTCGGTCAATGACGGATTAGCCGATCCAAACTTTTTCTGTCCATGACGCGTTACCCAGATTTCACTGGCTATTGGCATTGTTCCAATGCCACTACCGGTTTCTTCACCCATAATACACCTCTTTCTTTGAATGATTTTTTGCCCTTATGGCTTTAAGAAACTGTCCGTTACTAGCTTTCCACCATAGCATATTTTAGGGTAAAAGTCAATGGCGGGATTTTGGGGTTTGTGATAATATTGAGGTATTGAAATTGTAAAATAAAAAAACCTTCACCTCAACCCTCTCCCTTGATTACAAGGGCGAGGGGGTATTAGATTATGCAGTTGATAAAAGGAAAAGAAATAGCGGATAATATTTTAAATGATATTAAAAGTAAAATAAAAGATTTAGAAACCAAACCTACTTTGGCGGTTATTTTAATTGGAGAAGATGAAGCGTCTAAAATCTATGTGGGATTAAAAGAAAGAGCGGCCAGGGAGATTGGTTTTAATTTTCTTCTTTATAAATATGAGGCAGATGTGAAAGAAGAAATTATTTTAAATAAAATTGAGGAGATTAATAATGATGATAATATTCATGGTTTGATTGTTCAATTGCCGTTGCCTGAAAATCTAGATAAATACAAGGTTATAAATGCTATTAGTCCAGCAAAAGATGTGGATGGTTTTTGTGAATGTAATCAAGACGTTTTTTTGTCCGATAAAGATTGTCATTGGCCAGTTTTCCCGAAGGCGATTGTAAAGATGGTGGAGGGTGTATTTCTGTTGTCTTGTCATTCTCGCCCGCTTCGCCAAAGCTTCAATGAGGCGAGTGAAAATGGGAATCTAGTTTGTGAACAAGGAGATCCCCGCATTCGCGAGGATGACAACTTCGATAGAATGGAGTTGTTTGGAGGTAAAAAGGCGGTGATTATTTGTAAATCTGATGACTTTGGCGTAGTTATGCAAAGAGCCTTTGAAAGAATTGGAATGGGGGCGAAGTATGTTTTTTGTAATGACTTGAACTCTTCTTTGGATGAAATAAAAAATGCAGATATCGTGGTGAGCGCATGCGGGCAGTTGAATTTGTTAGATAGTGAGATGGTTAAAAATGATGCTATAATTATTGACGGAGGAATCATAAAAAAAGACGGAAAAGTTTTTGGTGATGTCAAATTGAGTGGTTTTGAAAAAACTGATTGTTTTATTTCGCCAGTGCCAGGAGGGGTAGGACCAGTGACGGTGGCGTGTTTGTTGGAAAATACTTATTTAGCGTATTTGGAAAATAGAAATATAGGAATTTAATAATTTAGGATTTTGGGAATGTGGGAATTTGAGAAGTTAGGAATTTCAGAATAGTAAGATGTGGACTTGCTGATGACAAATTGGAAGTTTAGTGGAAAATTGGCGAGCATGTCATGCTGTCCACCAGCTAGTGGATTGATTCAGTATTCATGAGATCCCACATAAGCAAATTTCTATCGCTCATTACTTCACTAAGAGATTTTGCTTTCTGGGATGACAAGATTGGAAGGTGTGAAGTGAAATGTTTTTATTTTAATTGTTTTAATTAATGATGACCGATGACTGATTGCTGGTGACTGGTGACCTAACTTATTTTTTTAATTGATTGTATGGAAGAGATTTGTAAATTCGTATTTAATTCGTAATTCGTAGTAATATGAAGATAGCTTTAGTTCATGATTATTTGGTGCAGTATGGGGGAGCTGAAAGAGTGCTGGAATGTTTTACTGAAATATTTCCCCATGCCCATATCTATACCATCATGTATGATAAAAAATTAATGCATGGTGTTTTTGAGGACAGAAAAATACATACTTCTTTTTTGCAGAATTTTCCTTTTGCCAAAAAAAAGCATCGCATCTTTCCGGTTTTTATGACCAGTGCTATTGAGCAGTTTGATTTTTCATCTTACGACATTGTCCTATCTGATTCATCTAGCTATGCTAAGGGAATTATTACTTCGCCCGATACTTTACATATTTGCTATATGCACACTCCGATGCGTTATGCTTGGGATGATTGCCAAAAATATACAGATGACTTTGGGTTGCCGTCTTTTATTAAAAAATTGGTTCCTTTTTTTATGAACTACATTAGAATCTGGGATTCGGTAAGTGCTCAGCGGGTGGATAAATTTATTGCCAATTCTAATTTTGTGGCTAGAAGAATTAAAAAATATTACAAAAAAGATTCCGTGGTAATTAATCCGCCAGTGAATGTGGATAATTTTTATGTAGAAAAAAATAAATCAAAAAGAGGAGATTATTTTTTGATTGTAGGAAGATTAATAACTTACAAGCGACACGATATTGTAATTGAGGCCTTTAATGAATTGGGCTTACCTTTGAAAATTATCGGACGAGGACCGGAAATGAAAAAGTTAAAAAAAATTGCCAAGGATAACATTGAATTTTTGGGGAGGGTAGATGATGAATATTTGCCAGAATATTATGCTGCTTGCAGAGCCTTTGTTTTTCCGCAAGAGGAGGATTTTGGAATTGTGGCTATCGAGGCGATGGCGGCTGGACGGCCTCTGATTGCTTATCGGGGTGGAGATATCGTGGAAAATATGGAAGAGGGAAAGACAGGTGTTTTTATCGAAAAACAAACTGCCAAAGATGTCAGGGAAGCGGTACAGAAATTTTTAAGTTTAGAATTTGATAGCGATTATATAAGATCAAAAGCGTTAAAATTTAATAAAGAATCTTTTAAAGAAAAAATAGGAGTTTACATAGAAGAGGAATATGGCGAGTTTATAAATAGAGCTTAGTATGATTTCGTGAATTTGGTATAATATTGAAATAGTCAACAGTCATCAGTCATCGAGTCATCGGCAATAAAGTGTTTGTCATGATGACAGTTGACTTGATGACTGATGATATAATGTTTATTGTTAAAATGCTAATATGATACTAGATTTATATCTAATTCCATTTTTACAAGCTTTTTTCATAAGCGTGATTTTGATTTTGATTATAAGGTATCTGAGTGCTAAATTTTTTGTAGCGGATAAGAATACTCGAAAAGGAAACCGACATATTCATAATAATAAAATATCTCGCTGGGGTGGAGTTGGAATCGTTCTTTCTTTTTTGATTGTAGTTTTTTTAGATAAAAATTTAGTTTTGACTAAAGATATTTTTGGAATTATCGTGGGAGGATTGATAATTTTTGGATTGGGAATTTGGGATGACCTAAAAGAAGTAGGTTGGAAAAAACAGTTGTTTTTTCAAAGCATAGCAATAATCTTGATTTTTGTTTGCGGAGTCAAGATGTATACTGTTTCAAACCCATTTGGCGATATCATTTCGCTCGATAGCACATTTAAAATTTTAATTGGGATTCTGGCGGCAGTTGTGTGGTCCCTGGTTCTTATAAATTCCATGAATTGGTTAGATGGGATGGACGGACTGAGTATGGGAGTTTATTTTATTGGTGCGTTGGCTATGCTTTTTTTATCTTTAAAACCCGAAGTTAATCAGCCCCCAGTTGGAATAATCTCCATGGCCTTAGCTGGCGCTATTTTGGGATTTTTGACATTTAATTTCCCCCCCGCTAAAATAATGGTTGGGAGTAATGGGATTTTTTTTGTGGGATTTATTGTGGCGGGATTGTCAATTTTCGCTGGAACAAAAATTGCCACCACTTTGTTGGTTTTATTTATACCCCTGGTTGATTTCTTTTGGGTTATTTTCAAGAGATTGAGAAATGGAAAATCTATTTTTGCTGCTGATAGCGAGCATCTTCATTATAAACTAATGAAAATAGGCTGGTCTCATTGGCAAATAAATATATTTTTTTATTCTATCACCGCGGCGGTTGCTTTTACGGCCTTGAATGCTAGCGGTTTAGAGAAAATTTTTATAATGTTTTGTTTATTGTTCTTAACGCTTGCATTCTATTGGTTTATTAGTAAAAAAGAACAGGCGTTAGGGTAAAAAATATGAGTAAAAATAAAATTGTATTAGGAATAGGTCTTTTAATAATATTTTTATTTTTAGAATTGTTTTTTTATTTAAAAAAGGAAAATGAAGATTATAAAAACGAAAAAAAAGCTTCGTTGGGGGAGTGCGCTATTAACTTAGAAATTGTTAGTGAGGATGAGAAGCGGAAGCGGGGTCTTTCAAATAGAGATTCTTTATGCGACAATTGTGGAATGCTATTTTTGTTTGATAAAGAGGGGGATTATTTTTTTTGGATGAAAGATATGCGTTTTCCTATAGATATAATTTGGCTAAGGGATAATGAGGTTGTATATATAGCTCAAAATGTCAGCCACCAATCAAAAAGTGTTTATTCTTCAAGGGAAAAGGCAGATAAGGTTTTGGAGCTAAATGCTAATGATGCTAGTCGTTGTAATATTAAAATTGGCGATAAATTAACTAAAAAACAGTAGTTATGTACCTCCAATTATATTAGGCGATAAATCAGAGTCATTGTTTTAAATCTATAAATTACCGCAAATCTACAAATACCGAAGAAATAAAAATAGTTCACATTTGTAAATTTGTAGTTGATTTGTAGATTTGCGGGGTATAAAGTTAAAGTTATAATATAATAACTCATTTAATTCTTAAGATAAACTAAAATTCAAAATGAGTAATATTTGTAAAAAAATGTTAACTAAAAAATTTCAAAAGAAAAAAGAGGACTTTATTTGTGACAATTGTGGTTTCGAAGTTTTTGGAAATGGATATACTAATCATTGTCCAAAGTGTCTTTGTAGCAAGCATGTGGATAAAAATCCTGGCGATCGATTGGAGAATTGTGGCGGACTAATGGTTCCATCTAAGGTAGAATTGAGNNGTGATAAAGATTTCGAAAATATGATGCAAATAATATAATGCGAATACGCGAATGAATGCGAATGATGCAAATGTGAGGATGAGATTTGTTTTATGTCATCAGTCATTAGGTCAATAGTCATCATAATAAACATTTGATTGCTGATGACTCAATGACTGATGACTTTTTATTGCTTATTGTTTTTATGCTAATATGTTAAAATGCTAACATGTTTTTTGAAATTTATGATATAATGTAATTATATTTATTAATATTATCTTATGGAATTAAATAATTTATTGGCAGCTTTTTATTTTGCGGGTGGTATTTTTACTGTAGTTCTTATTGTGGCTTTTTTATTTGAGGAGGTAAAAAAAGTTAATCTTATTTCTGTAGCGATATTAATTCTTTTGAGTTGGTGGAGTTTCGGTTATTACTTATGGCTTACCGACAGTCAACATAGTTTTTTGAGTTTCTATTTTGGTATTTATAATGTAGCGCTGATTCTTATCCCCGTTACTTATTATTTTTGGATAACAGTTCTTTTCAACAAAAAAAGAAATAAAACGGTTTTTGCTGGTTATTTGCTCGCACTTATTTTTAGCTTATTTTATTTGATTAACCTGGAGGAAAGAAGCATGGATATCTTTAATCTTTTTTCAAGCAAGGGTTTAGTTTTTATTTCTCTTTTAATTCTTGCATACATTGGATTTTACATTTTGTCGATTGTTGAGCTGACTAGAGCAATGATGCAAAGCAGAAGCATGGGCACCAGATTTGTTAACAGGAATATTTTATTTGCATCTTATTTGATTGCCATATTAAGCATTTCGAGCGTACCTGTCTTTTACGGAGCGGAATATTTTCTTTATGGTGGAGTGGTGTCTATATTTATAATTGTTTTTTTGTTTGTTTATGTCGCTGTCAAAAAGAATTTAATAGATATAAAAATATTTTCCGCCCAGGCGTTGATAGGTCTTATTTTAACCATGAATATGGTGGAAATATTTTTTTCTGAAAACTTTATGGGTGTTGCTTATCGCATGGTAATGCTACTGTTTTTATTTATGTTCTCGAGCCTTTTAGTTAAAAATTACAGACAAGATGTTTTTCAGAAAGATGAATTGGAAAAAATGGGAAAGAAGCTGGAGGCTAACAATAGAAAGTTAAAAGAATTAGATGATGCTAAGAATGAATTTATTTCAATTGCCGCTCATCAACTTAGAACTCCCCCTACGGTTATAAAAGGCTATTTGGCTTTGGCCAAAGAGGATCCTAATAACAGTTTGGATTTGGAAACCAGAGATTCTTTGTCTCGGGCTTTTGCTTCTAACGAAAGACTCATAGAATTGGTTGAAGATATTCTCAATATCTCTAGAATTGAGTCAGGAAAAATGCAATATGATTTTCAGCCCAACCAGTCTTGCGAAAAAATAATAAGAGATCTTAAAGATACATTTGAAATAAAAGCAAAAGATAGGGGCTTAGAGATGGAGTTGGAAATAGCCAGGGGCAATATCCCCAATATAACCATGGATTCGGGAAAAATCAGAGAAGTTATTTCAAATCTTATCGATAACTCCATAAAGTATACTATTAAGGGATCTATTACATTGAAATTAAAGAAAACAAATTATGGTATGATTAGGATAGAGGTTTTGGATACCGGAATGGGTATCTCAAAAGATGAGATAGGAAACTTATTTAAAAAGTTCTCTCGAGGAAGTAATGCTGATCAGCTGGCAGCCGGAGGGATTGGATTGGGCATTTATGTGGGAAGAAAAATAATAGAGGCTCATAAGGGAAAAATTTGGGCAGAATCTCCGGGTGTTGGACAGGGATCAACTTTTGTTGTGGAATTACCAATTGAATTTTCCCAATCTAATTCATGATCCTAAATATTGAAATCATAAAAAATCAAGCATGAACCATGAGAGATATTTAACGTTTATTATTTTCGGAATTCTTGCTTTTTTATATTTATGGTTTACATTCTTGGATGACGATAATAAAAGTAATATTAGTGAAGGGGATGAAGAAGATTTAATCGCTCAAGCAATACCAAAGCCAGTGTTTGCATGGAAAGCAAAAATAGAAACGCAACAAGATTTAAAGATTGGAATTATTACAGATACTCATATTAGGGCAACTCGTTTTAATAAAAAAGACAAGAGTCCAAGTGCTCTTAGGTATATTAAAGAAAAATATCTAAAGGATTTTGTTAATTTTAATAAACAAATGAGCATTTTGGGTCCGGATTTTATCATTCATCTGGGAGATATTGTCGAGGGAACGGATGATCCTGATTTCGTAAGTTTAAATGGAATTGCGCTTGTAAAAAATGAATTGTTAAAAAATAACGTACCCATTTATTGGCTTATTGGAAACCATGAATTAAGAAGCATTACCAAAGAGCAATTTAAAGAAGTTTTAGATTTGGATAGCCTCCAATATTATAAAGATATCGGTGATTATCGTTTTATATTTTTGGATGGCAATTTTAATCCTGACAATATCGATACTGACTTTATGGGACAAAGTTATCTTCCTGGATTTATTCACCCCAAAACTTTGAATTGGCTAGAGGAATTATTAAAAACCGAAAAAAGAGTTTTCGTTTTTATGCACCAGGCAGTATTGGGAGCAGATTTTTTTCAAAGTGATGAATTTTTTAAGTCAGCTGTGGCTAACTGGCGCCAAGTTATGGACTTATTTGAAAAATACGATGTGGAAGCTTTTTTTAACGGACATATTGAAAATCGATACTATAAGGAAGTAAATGGCGTAAAATATTATTCTTTAACTGGTACTAAAAAAAGTGTACAGTATCCAGCTTCATATTATGAGCTTGTTATTGAAAATGGCCAACCAAGAGTAACAATGTATTACACCGAGCCTGAAATCAATCAGTCCAAAACAATTGATTTTGAAACAGGCAAGGAAATAAAAAAACAATCCGAATTTAAATAGATTTTTTATTACATCGCTTGATTTTGCGCTAGGTAGTTTTTGACGTGTTTTTAAGATAATTGTTAAAATTTTAAGAATAATTATGAAAAAGATAATGATCTTTGGCACTTTTGATATATTTCACAAGGGTCACATTAGTTTTATAAAACAAGCTAAGAAATATGGAGATTTTTTGATAGTGGTAATTGCGCGAGATAAAACGGTGGAAAAAGTGAAGGGGGTACAATCTTATAATAACGAAAAAATCAGAATGAAAATGATTATAAATAGTGGACTGGCGGAAAAGGTGATTTTGGGTGATTTAAAAGATAGATATGCAGCTATAAAGAAATACAAGCCTGAAATTATTTGCTTGGGCTATGATCAGAAATTTTTTATTGATAAATTGAAAAATAAACTATCTGAATTTGGCCTGAATAAAACTAAGATTATTAGATTAAAATCTTATTATCCGCAAATATACAAGTCATCAAAACTTAAACAGAAGTTGTTAAAATTTCAAGATATTTCTCGAGAGATAAATAAATATAAAAACAAAGAAAAAGCAATTGTTTTGTCTGGTTTTTTTAAGACTGGCAAGGGGCAATATGGAGAAGGGGATAAATTTTTGGGTTTAGTGATGCCGATTCAGAGAGTGCTGGCTAAGAAATTTGTGACACTTGATTTTAATGAAATTAGCAAAATGCTAAAAAGTGAATATCATGATTTTAGGATGATTGGACTTTTGATTTTGACTTATAAATATGAAAAGGCTAGCATCACAGAGCGTCAAAAAATATACCAGTTTTATTTCCGAAATTTAAAGGCTGTTAATAATTGGGATTTGGTTGATTTGACTGTTCCGCAGATTGTGGGTAGATACCTATGGGAGAGCGGGGAAAGCAGAAATATTTTATATAAATTGGTCGGGTCAAAAAATCTTTGGGAAAGGAGAATCTCAATTTTGGCTACTTTTTATTTTCTAAAGAATAAAGATTTTAAAGATACCATAAGATTATCCGAAATTTTACTAAGAGATAGGGATGATCTCATTCATAAAGCTACAGGCTGGATGCTTCGAGAAATGGGTAAAAGAGATGAGGCAGCGCTGATAAAATTTTTAAATAGGCATCATACTGTGATGCCTCGCACAATGTTGCGTTATTCGATAGAAAAACTATCCAAAGAAGAAAAATTTTATTATATGAAAAAGTGATAACTTATCATAAAGTTTTTCTGGATAAGGAGTTCCTTCGCAGAGATTAAAACACGGATGTCTTTGCGAGGAGGTATTCCGATGTGGCAATCTTGCATAGCTTATATTTCCAAGCCGATAAGACTGACATGTAATTTAAGAGTGCTTAAATTGCCCACAGAAACGAGTTAATTTAGATAAAATATTTTTCCCCACATTAAAACCCCGGGCGTTGCCGGGGTTTTAATTATATAAAGTTCTTAGTGTTCTTGTTTGTTCTTTGGTTTATCTGAAGATTCTGGAACTAGAAATTAACATTAGCTGAATACTTTTGTAAATTCTTCAATTGTGCATCATTTAAATTTTTTGAAGCATCAATTGCTTGTTTGATTAAGCCCTTAGAAAATTCAACTGATGTACCTAACGAAATACTTCCCCTTTGGGATATATTTTTTCTTAGATAATCTTCAATATAAATTTTGTGTTCAGCTGTAAGACTAGAATCAGCGTTCTTTTCTAGATAATTTGCCAATGCTTTTCTGGCTAAGTGAGTTGTTCCATCGCCCTGTTGAGCCACTTCGACAAAAGAATTTTCTGTTTCTGTGGATTCTGTTACTTTAGGCGCGCTCTCTTGTTTAGGAGCTTCTACTTTTTGTTCCTCCACTTGTGGAGTTTCACTTTCTTGGGTATTTGTAGCTACTTCCTCTCCCTCATTTTCTTCTTCAGCTGGAGCTTCTTCTGATGTTTCTGTGCTCTCCTCAGAAGATAAGTCAGTTAAGATATCTTCTATCTCATTATTTTCTTGAGCTACTTCAGTATTTTCAGCACCCCTTTTTGAATAGGAGTAAATTGAAGAAGCAATTAAGAAAACAATCAAAACACTAACTATAATTCTGAGATTTTCTTGTACCCATTCTTTGAATTTTTGCAAAGCAGTTGGCTCTTCTGTTTCATTTATATCATCTTGATCAAAATCATTATTCATATTTTTCACCTACCTTTCTAGTGGTTGCCAATCAAGCAACATTTAATTGTTAAAGTGCAGCTTACATTGAAGCTTTTAGTTTTGTTTTTAAAAACAAAACTAACAATTGATAGGAGACTTTTTTGTGCGTCTCTTTATCCTATTGTCTCTTTATTTTAATTTAATAGCAAGGCATAGTCAACTAGACAAAAACCCTATTTTAGGGCGTAATATGGGGATTTTTCTTAAAATAATATATAATTTTTATGTTATTTTTCTTTTCAATTTTAAAAATAATTACGTACCTCTCTTTATTTACAAATGGTTATTTGTGTGCTAGAATTTTTAATTAGATAATACCTAAATTATTTAAATCACCCTTGGCGTAATTTAAATTAAAAATAATGAAAAAAAATAAGGTAAAAGATAAAAACAAAAAAGATTTTATTTTAGTTAGAGGTGCGAGAGTGAATAATCTAAAAAATATTGATGTTGATATTCCTAAAAATAAATTTGTGGTAGTCACAGGACTTTCGGGTAGTGGGAAATCTTCTTTGGCTTTTGATACAATTTTTGTAGAAGGCAATAGGCGCTATGTTGAAGGAATGAGTTCTTATGCTAGGAGTTTTTTGGACGTTTCATCTAAACCTGATGTGGATAGTATCGAAAACCTTAGTCCGCCGATTTCAATTGATCAAAAAAGTGTAGTGAGGAGTCCTCGTTCAACCGTGGGAACTTTAACGGAGATATATGATTATTTGAGAATTCTATTTGCAAACATTGGGGAACCCCATTGTCCGATTTGTGGCGCTTTGTTACAGAAGAAAAGCAACAAGGATATCTTGCTCAATGTTAAAAAAATGCCAGATAAAACAATGTTATTTATCCTTGCTCCTTATAATAAAAAAGAAAAAAATATTATAGAAAATTTGAATCACATCAGCCAGCTTGGCTATGCTAGGGTAAGAATAGACGAAAAAATATTAACCATTGATGAAGCTTTTTCTATGATTAAAGAAAGAGAAACCTCTTTTGAAGTGGATATTGTTATCGATAGAATAGTTTTGAATTTAAAAAATTTAGATGAGGAGAGGATAATGGATTCTATCGAAACAGCGATGCGAGTTGGCGGGGGTTCCATGAAAATTGCGGTAGATAATAAAGATATATCTGCTTATAATAGAGATTTTGTTTGCGGTGATTGTGGAGTAAAAATAAAAGAAATAACTCCTAGACATTTTTCTTTTAATAATCCCGAGGGTGCGTGTTCGGAATGTTCTGGATTGGGCGTGAAGATGAAAATTTCTCCAGAATTAGTAATTTCCAATAAGAAGTTATCTTTAGCGGAAGGCGCCATAAAGCCTTGGGGAAGTATAAAAGGAAGGAACGGCAATAGCGGACAAGGGATGCAGTTATTGGAAAAAATATCTAAAAAAATAGGATTTTCTTTGCATGTTCCGGTAAATAAGTTATCAAAAAAACATCTGGATATAATTTTATATGGAGATGACGGCTTGGAATTTGATGGAGTTATTGGAATGATGGAGGATAAATATAGAAATACAAAATCAGATCATGCCAGAACGGAAATTGAAAGATATATGACTAGTGAAACATGTCCAGTTTGTGAAGGAAAGAGGCTCAAAAGCGAATTTGTAAATATTTTTATAGACAATAAATCTATCGATGATTGGGTAAGCATGGACATAGAATCATTGATAGAATATTTGAAAGAATTTAAAAGTAAGAACTTGGGCAATAAAGTAGTTTCTGCTCTTGTCAATGAAATTTTTAGCCGATTGTTGATACTGGAAAATGTAGGGTTGGGATATCTTAGTCTAAGCAGAGGAACTCAAACTATTTCAGGAGGAGAGTCCCAAAGAATTAGATTGGCCACCCAAATAAAATCCAAATTAACGGGAATTATCTATGTCTTGGATGAGCCTTCAATAGGTTTGCACAGCAGGGATAATAAAAGATTGATTGATACTATCAAATCGTTAAGAGATAGGGAAAATTCCTTGATAGTGGTGGAGCATGATAGGGATTTCATTAAAGAAGCGGATTGGATAATCGATATGGGAAAGGGAGCTGGCGAAGAGGGTGGCGAAGTTGTTTTTAGCGGACAATTAAGTAAGATGCTAAAAAGTAAAACTGAAACATCATTATATTTAACAGAAAAGAAGAAAGTTTTTGAAAGAAAAATCAAGCGAAAAAAATCTGATAAATTTATAGAAATTATTGGAGCAACGGAGCATAATTTGAAAAATGTTTCAGTAGAAATTCCCCTAGAGAGAATGGTGGTTATATGCGGAGTTTCAGGTAGCGGAAAGTCGACTTTGGTAAATGATATTTTGGCGCGCGTTCTTAATAAATATTTTTATAACTCTAAGGCTCAACCAGGACAGCATAAAATGGTTAAGGGATTAAAGAATATTAACAAAGTGGTAAATGTAACTCAGGCGCCCATAGGTAAAACCCCAAGATCCAATGCAGCTACATATACAGGAGTTTTTTCTCATATTAGGGAATTATTTGCACAAGTGGAGGAAGCGCAAACTAGAAATTATAGCGCTAGTCGTTTTAGTTTTAATATGAAGGGCGGACGTTGCGATGTGTGTCAGGGAGATGGTAAGAAAAAAATTGAAATGCATCTTTTGCCGGATATGTATGTTGAATGTGAGGCTTGCGAAGGTACGCGTTACAATAAGAAGACACTTGAAATTGAATATCAGGGAGCTAACATTGCAGAAGTTCTGGAAATGAGTGTTAGTTATGCTTCTAGGTTTTTCAAAAAACATAATTTAATTTACGAAAAATTAAAAATCATGGAAGATGTGGGGTTGGGATATTTAAAATTAGGACAGAGTGCTGTAGAACTTTCCGGAGGAGAAGCTCAGAGAATCAAACTAGCCACGGAATTAGCTAGAAAATCAAGCGGTAAAACATTATATATCTTAGATGAACCAACAGTTGGTCTTCATTTTGATGATATTAAAAAATTATTAAATGTCTGTGATGCTTTGGTAGAAAAAGGAAATTCTGTTTTGATAGTAGAACATAATACGGATGTAATCAAAGGTGCTGATTGGGTAATAGAATTGGGACCAGATGGCGGAAAAGATGGTGGAAAAATAATTTTCGAAGGCTCTCCTGAAAAATTAAAAAGTAAAAAAAATAGTCCCACTGGAAAATTTTTGTAGTATTTAAAATAGATAGGCGCATTTATAAGCATTATTCTTTTAGTATAAAATAATTTTATGGGAGACAGTCTCAAAAGAAATATCTTAAATACTATTTGTTATTATGATGTTTTAAATTATCCGTTGACTCTTTTTGAAATTTGGAAACATCTTTTGTCCAGCGAAGATCTAAACAGAACAACTAAAAATAAAATTACTTTAAAAAATGTTTTTTTGAGCCTAGGCGAATCTGATTTAAAGAGATTCGTTGAGAGCGAAGATGGATTTTATTTTTTAAAAGGCAGGAATCATTTGGTGAGAGAAAGAATAAAAAGAAGTAAACTTTCCATTTTAAAAATAAGGAAGATGAAAAAGATTGTGAATTTATTGCGGATATCTCCTTTTGTTAGAATGATCCTAATCACAGGCAAGTTAGCTATGAAGAATGCTCACCCCAAAAGTGATTGGGATGTATTGGTAGTTTTAAGAGAAAATAGAATCTGGATAGGCAGAACTTTTATAACTTTACTGGCTCATTTTTTCGGGAAAAGAAGACATCATGATAAAATAACCAATAGGGTATGTTTTAATTATTTTATCGCTACCAATTCTTTGGAAATTAGAAATAAAGATTTTTATTCAGCCAATGAATACTTTTTTTGCTTTCCACTTTTTGACGCCAAAAATTACTTTAAACGATTTCAATTGCGAAATCACTGGATTAAAAATTATAAGCCTAATTATTATTTATCTCCCAAGGAAAATTTGCACACCTCTAAAGATAGCGGACTAACTAAATTTGTCAGAATTTTGCTAGAAAATTTATTTGATCATGATTTTTTGGAAAATTATTTAGAAAAAATAGAAACAGAAAAAATCAAGAAAAATCCCAAGACTAATAATGAAAATAGTTTTGTTCAGGTAGATAAGAATGCTCTTATTTTTCTTCCTTACCCGAAAGGTCCCGATGTTTTTGAAAAGTTTAAAAATAAAATGCAGGAATTTAGATTTTAATTTTTTACGGTTATGCAGAAAGTGGCTTCCGAGTTAAATTAAGAGATCCCCAATAAGTAAATTTCTAAAACTCATAACTTCGTTAAGAAATTTTACTTTCGAGGATGACAAGGCCGACGATTTTGTCATCCTCGCGGATGCGGGGATCTCAGATTTTTAAAATAAGATATAATAATATTAAGTTAAGTTAATTTAATTTAATTTAATTTAATTTAATATAAATTTTTTTCGAGAGCTATACTATAATTTATTGATTTTTTATAAATATGTTAATTTTTTTAGATTTTGATGATGTTTTATTTAATACTAAAAAATTTAAAGATGCTTATTTTAGTTTGTTTAAAAAAAGAGGAGTAAGTAGAGATATTTTCGATAAGTTTTATTATACTCCTTCTGATAGTGGTATTGATAGATATTGCCCAGTAAATCATGTAAAGAGAATTTGCAAGGAATTAAACTTGAATTATTCAGATTTTAAAGATGATGTGTTGGAATTTGTAGGGGATACAAGCAGGTATATTTTTGGAGATTCTGTAAGTTTTTTAAATAATTTTTCCAAGAATGAATTATACTTAGTTTCTTTTTCAAAAACTGATTTTCAGAAATCAAAAATATTTAATTCTGGTATTGCCAATCATTTTTGCAAAATAAAAATAGTAAACGAATTGAAGGGTGATGCAATAAATGAAATTATTAAAAATAATAAAATAAAATATAACCAAAAAAATTATTTTATTGATGATAGGGTTGAGCACCTTACGGACGCAAAAATAAAAAATCCAAATTTGACCACTATTTTTCTTTTGAGAAAGGAAGGCAGATATAAGGATAGAAAAAATAAATATTGCGATTATAAGGTCTCAAATTTCAATGAAATTTTAAAAATAATAAAACAAAAAAATGTTAAAAAAATCAGCTAAAAATCATAGTAAGGAAAAGTTTTTTACTCTTTCTGAATTTCGTCATAAGGCGGGAATACCATTAGTTTTGGCCAAAAAATTAATTTCTATTAGAGAAGTGGAATCCACCAAAAATGAAGAAGGAATCACTGTTGTTGCCGAATCTGAGGTGATGAGGTTTATTAAATTAATGGAAAAACCTTGGATTAAAAGTTATTATTTTTTTCGCGCTTTGGGTCCAGGTTTCATTACGGGAGCTTCAGATGACGACCCAAGCGGAATTGGAACTTATTCATCTGTGGGCGCTAAATTTGGACTGGGGATCATTTGGATGGCAGCATGGCTTTTGCCGATGATGATGGCCATTCAAGAAGTTTGTGCCAGAATTGGAATTGTAACTAATCATGGGCTGGCTGGAGTTTTGCAAAGGCATTACAAGAAAAAAATAGTGGCTTCAATCGTGGTGATGCTTATTATTGCCAACGTAGTTAATATTGGAGCTGATTTGGGGGCAATGGCGGCTTCTTTGCAAATGCTAACTAATATAAATTTTTATTTGGCTGCAATCTTGTTTGCTGTTTTAAGTATAGTGCTTGAAATATTTATCGGTTATTATATTTACGTAAAAATTTTAAAATGGTTGGCCTTCTCAGTTTTGGCTTATGTAGTGGCTGGAATTATTATTGATCCCGAGTGGAGAGAAATTTTTCATTTTACGATTATTCCCAGATTTACATTTAGTCAGGAGTATATTTTTGCCATAATTGCCGTTTTCGGAACAAGTATTACTCCTTACTTATTTTTTTGGCAAACCTCAGGAGAAGTTGAAGAAAATAAATTTAAGAAAAAAATGCAAAAGTTGATGCACAAAAAATTAAGAATCAATAATCATAATAGAATTAACAAGATGCGGTCCGATGTGGGAACGGGCATGATTTTGGCCAATGTGGTTTTTTTCTTTATAGTTCTAACTACGGCGCAAGTTTTATTTAAAAATGGCGTAACCAATATTGAATCCGCCCATCAAGCTGCTGAGGCATTGCGACCCTTCGCCGGAGATCATGCTTATTTGTTATTTGCTTTTGGAATAATTGGAACTGGTCTTTTGGCAGTGCCAATATTGGCCGGAAGCGGAGCTTATGCCTTGGCAGAGGTGATGAAGTGGCGCGAAGGACTTGATAATAAATTTTCGCATGCAAAGGGTTTTTATTTGGTGATAATATTTTCGATTCTAGTTGGATTAAGTTTGAATTTTTTTAATATCAATCCGATAACCGCACTTTATTATGCTGCTTTTTTAAATGGAATTATTTCATTGCCACTTTTGATTGCCATTATGGTGGTGGGAAATGATAAAAAAATAATGGGGAGAGAAACAAATCCAGGGTGGGTTAAATTTTTTGGTTGGTTAGCGATAATATTTATCACGAGTGCCATTATGGCCGGAGGGATTTTATATTTTGTAAAATAAATTTATGAAAAAAAAGAGAGCTAAGAGAATTTTGGAAAAAGTATATCTCCCCAAGGATTTGAAAAAACTTTCAGAAAAAGAGTTGGTTTTATTGTGTGAGGATGTGCGGAATTTTTTGATAGAAAGCGTGGCTAAAACCGGCGGACACTTTGGATCAAATTTGGGAGTAGTGGAGCTTACCGTGGCTTTGCATAAAGTTTTTAATACTCCCAAAGATTCTTTAATTTGGGATGTTGGACATCAATCCTATCCTCATAAAATTTTAACCGGCAGGAAGGATAAGCTACATACTATTAGAAAAAAAGGAGGATTGGCACCTTTCCCCAAAAGAGAGGAGAGTAAATATGATGCCTTTGGAGTGGGACATTCCAGTACTTCTATTAGTATTGCAACCGGTTTGGCGATTGGAAATAAGTCTCAAAAAAAATCCAGACAAGCGGTGGCAATTATCGGGGATGGAGCATTGAGTGGTGGGATGGCTATGGAAGCTCTTAATCACGCAGGAGATGCAAGAGCTAATATTTTGGTGATACTTAATGATAACAAGATGTCTATTTCTCCTAATGTGGGAGGAATGAGTAAATATTTAACGCGTTTGATTTCCTCTCCTTCTTATACTAAATTTAGAAAGAAAGGAAGGGAATTTTTGGGAGTGATACCTTCTTTGCAGGAATTTGTCAGAAAGGCAGAATTGTATGCCAGGGGAATGATTACTCCGGGAACGTTTTTTGAAGAATTAGGCTTTGCTTATTATGGACCCATTGATGGGCATGATGTTTTAAATTTGGTTGAAGTTTTGGAAAATTTAAAAAAAATTAAAGGTCCGAGGTTTTTACACATTATAACTACCAAGGGGAAGGGATATGCTCCAGCCGAAAAAGATTGTTTTTCACTCCATGCTGTAAAGCCATTTAACTTAGTAACAGGAGAAAAAATACCAGACAATAAAAGCAAATTAACTTTTTCTAAAGTTTTTTCGGATTGGATTTGTGATAAAGCCCAACAGGATAAAAACCTGCATGCTGTTACCCCAGCTATGTGTGATGGTTCAGGATTAGGGGAATTTTCTAAAAAATTTAATTCTCGCTATCATGATGTGGGAATTGCCGAGCAACACGCAGTGACTTTTGCGGCGGGTCTTGCATGTGCCGGCCAAAAACCAGTGGTGGCAATTTACTCTTCATTTTTGCAAAGAGCTTATGATCAGGTGATTCACGATGTAGCGCTTCAAAACCTAGATGTATTATTTGCAGTAGACAGAGCGGGAATCGTGGGAGCAGATGGGGCAACGCACAATGGAAGTTTTGATTTGTCTTTTTCTCGTTTGATACCCAATTTGGTTATTATGGCTCCTTCCGATGAGGAGGAATGTTATAATATGCTGGAATTTGGATACAATTATAGTGGACCGGTTGTGGTGAGGTATCCGCGAGGAGGAGTTTCTGCTTCGTATGATAAGAAAAAAAATAAAGAAATAAAATACGGTAAAGCCAGAGTTGTGAAATCAGGGAGTAAGATTGCTATATTGTCTTTTGGAACAATGCTTGGGAGGTGTGAAAATATTGCCGAAGAATTAAATGCTACACTTGTTGATATGCGCTTCATAAAGCCTTTGGATGAAGAGCTGCTTAAAGAACTTTCGAAAAATCATAAATATTTTATTACCATTGAAGATAACGCGATTAAGGGTGGAGCAGGAGGTGCGGTAAATGAATTTTTTATGAATAATAAAATAGAGGTTTTTGTAAAAAACTTAGGTTTACCGGATAAATTCCTAGAGCATGGCTCACGCGATGAAGTTTTGTCCGATGCTGAGCTTTCAGAAGAGGGGATTAGAAAATCGATAGAGGAGTTTGTAAAAAAATAAAATATTGAAAATATTTTTATTACCCACTTCTTTTTATAATTTTTTTGCAATTATCACTTCCGCAATTACACCTCAGAAAAACATTCGGGGGCAATGCTTCGGAGTAATCAACCGTAATTTCTTCTCCAATTGAAATATCTCTTTTTGCAATATCGTAAAAATTTTTTGCTGTTGTGTTTGCATTGCAGGAGTGATTTGCGTATTTTTCAGGTTCTGCCATTATTCCATATCTATCATCCATAAGAAATATATTTGTTTTCTCTTGATCTGTCTTCTTCTCAAATTCTTCTTTTGTTATTAGATGTGAAATATCCCAATGTAAAACCACTTCACCCTCCTTGAAATTTTTGGTTGCAAATACTCCTTTGCCATTAATTAAGGAATCTTTTACAATTACATCATCAGATTTCATGTTTTAAGAAGAATTATTTTAATTAATAAATATTTGTATATTAATAAATGCTTTATTGTAATTTTTTTGTGAACTTATGGTTATATAATACTTTTAGGTTTGATTGTTATTTAAGCTTTGGATATGATGCATTTGTCGTTAATTTATGGTATAAATATAGCATATGTTTGGGAAATGTTCAAAAAATTAATTTCAAAAGTAATTCCACCCCCTCTGTCCTAACGGACATCTCCCCCTCAAGAAGGGGGAGATGTGATGTATTTGTTAAATTATGAAAAAATTAATAATTGATTTTGATAGTACGTTGGTAAAGATTGAGACTTTGGATAAGTTAGCCGAGTTAGCATTGGCTGAGAATGAAAATAAAGATGAGATTGTGGAAGAAATAAAAAGAATCACAGAAATGGGAATGAATGGAGAAATTACTTTTCCAGAATCGCTCGAAAGAAGAATTAGCTTAATAAACACCCATAAAGACATAGTAGAAAGTTTGGCGCGACTTATTAAAGAAGAGTTATCAGATTCAGTCTTGGATAATTTGGATTTTTTTATGAAGAATAGAAATGATATTTTTATTATTTCCGGTGGATTTAAAGATTTGATTTTTCCGACTGCTGAGATACTGGGAGTTTATCCAAAAAATATTTTAGCCAATGATTTTGTTTTTGATGAAAACGGAGTTTTGGCGGGAGTAGATAAAGAAAATTTAATGGCCAAGGAAAATGGAAAAGTTAATCAACTAAAAGAGTTGAATCTGTCTGGGGAATTAATAATGGTAGGGGATGGTTGGACGGATTACCAAGTCAGGGAATTTGGAGTAGCGGATAAATTTATTGCCTATACGGAAAATGTTTCACGTGAAAAGGTTGTTCGAAAAGCGGATATCGTGGTGGATAATTTTAATGAGGTAATTGGATATTTTTATAAAAAATAGATAGAGGCTAGTTTTTTTGATTGACTAAATGTCTATAGTATTATATGATATTAGGTCTAAAAATTTTTAGATAAAAGAGGGAAGTAACTTGAAAAAATAGAGGAGGAGAGCATGCATAAATTGGTTATCTTAATAACTGTAGTATGGTTTGGCTTTTGTGGATGTACTATTATTCCCAATGACGCCAATATTTCCTTGTCCTATGAAAAACGTAAGCAGATCCTTGATAAATGGATTGGATCAATGGATTCTGATAATGCGGCTGTTGCCAATATTGCTGAAATTTTGAGAAACGTTCTTTACGTTGCTGAGCCAGCTCCTTCCCACAAAGATTTTGACTTAGGAATTAGAGTCTTGGAGGAGGTTGGTGAAAATAAGTTTATTCCAGTTGTAGTAGTATTGGCGGGCGATGAGGATATCGGGTTAGCTTGGGAGGAAAAAATTAGATCCTTCTGGGGATTACTATTTGTTGCAGATTATCCATTGGCAATAATTAGAGATGATAAGGTTTCTGATTTTTGGCGAGGGATCATTATGCTTTACCAGGGGAGTCATGTAGCTTCTTATTTATTGGGATCATTTGATTCTGTTGAAGACTCTGTGTCGAGGATAGTTGTCGGTGAGTACTGTGCATACAAATTAATTTCCGATGTTCTTGATCAAAAAGGAGGTCAGAAATATCAAAAAATATTAGACGAAAAAGTTTCGCTTATTCAGTCTCAATTTCAGGAAAACGGTATTTATTTATTGCCTGACTTTTCTGAAGAAGAGCGATTAAATGATGTATTTGCTGAAGCGCCGCTTTCTACTGAGGAAATTCATGTGCGCTGGAAAATATTTTGGATTCATGCTGTATTTAAATCCATTGAAAGTTCCGATATAGATGCAGATAAGAGGAGTCAAGAAAAAACAAAGATCAATTATCTGTTTGCTCTTTTCGGTGAGTAGCGTTTTTAAGGCAGGCAATTAGCTAAAAAGCTGATTGCCTGTTATTTATTTTGTATTTATTTGTAGAGACGTCAATTTATTGCGTCTCAAGATGTTAATCAATTAAATTTATATGTAAAAAGACGCGATAAATCGCGTCTCTACATTTTAGTTTTATGCTGTTAGTATGTTGAAATGTTAACATGTTTGCATAATTGACTTATTCCATTTCTATATTTTTCTCAGAAATTATTTCTTTAACTTTTTCCATTATACTGCTATCAAGCTCCAGACTATAAGAAGTTTGTACTTTTGTATCATTGATATAAAGAAATATTTTAGTTTCTCCCAGTTTTCCAGAGTCAAATATTTGAGACAGTTTTTCAATCACAGATTTGTCGGTGGTGGGAGAAATCGTGATAGTTAATTTTTTAGCTTTAATTTTTTTAACCGGTCGATTATTTTTTTCTTGAGTTACTACAATTCTTCTAAACTTAGCCATCTCTTCCTCGTTTATTATTTGGGCATTATCAACAATCAGTTTAAAGGATCCATCTTTGTCAGACAGCTTTCCGTCGGCTAAGATTATTTTTTCTTCTTGCCAAACGGCGCCAGTTGTTTCCAGAGCATTTGGGAAAACCAAGAGTTCAATTCTTCCGCGTAAATCTTCAATGGTCACAAAGGCCATATTTTGTTTTCGTTTGGTCATTATTCTTTGAACTTTGGTAATCACTCCTCCCACTTTTACACTTTTTCCTACCATAGAATTATCCAATGACGAGATGGGGGTGGTCATTTTTTCAAAGAAATATTTGTATTCAGAAATAGGGTGGTCAGAAACGTAAAGCCCCAAAAGTTCTTTTTCCCAATGCAGTCTCTGATTTTTGGTGGCGGCGATAGTTGGCTTCAGTTCAATGGTGGGAGTTTTGATTTCCATTGTTCCGAAAAGGGTGTCTTGACTGGAGTTATTTATCTTTTGAATATTTTTAGAAAAAATTAAAATTGTTTCAATGTTTTCTACGATATGGTTTCTCTCCCCCAAGTCATCCAAGGCGCCCACCTTAGCCAAGGCTTCTATCGATTTTTTATTCAGATCTTTGGTAACCACTCTTTCTAAGAAGTCGGCTAATGATTGGTATTTTCCATTTTTCTTTCTTTCGCGCACGATTTCATCTGCCACTGTGTGACCTACATTTTTAATCGCCTTTAAGCCAAAACGGATATTAACTTTATCATTTTTATCCTTGATGACTGCGAATTCTCCAAAGCTTTCGTTAACATTTGGAGGCAAAACCGCGATTCCGATATCTTGAGCCTCTTCAACTTCAATAGCAATTCTTTCGATGTTTCCTTGGTCAGATGTCATTAAGGCGGCCATAAACTCAGCAGGATAGTGCGCTTTAAGATAAGCCGTTTGATATCCAATCAAAGCATAACAGGCTGCGTGGCTACGATTAAAACCATAGCCAGCAAAAGGCTCAATAAACGCAAATATTTTTTCAGCATCTTTTTTNNCCCCCCAAAGAATAGCCGGCTAGTCCTTGCGCCATTTGCATAACCTGTTCTTGATAAACGGCTACTCCATAAGTTTTACTTAAGATTGGCTCCAGTTTAGGATGGATATATTCTATTCTTTTGCGTCCATGTTTTCTATCGATAAAATCAGGAATCCAATCCATCGGACCCGGTCGATAAAGAGCCACCATAGCAATTACATCTTCAATGTTATTTGGTTTCAATTGTTTGAGATATCTTTTCATACCTGAAGATTCTAATTGAAACACTCCGGTTGTGTGAGCGGTTTGCAATAATTTGTATGTTTCTTCATCATCCAGTGGAATGTTGTCAATATTAATTTTCACTCCCTTGGTTTTTTCTATGATATTGATAGCATTTTGGATGATAGTTAAATTTTTAAGACCCAAAAAGTCCATTTTTAACAAGCCGATTTTTTCTACATAACTGCTTTTGGTAGAAGAAGAGTATTGAGTTACTAATCCATCTCCTTTGCCGGTAATTCTTTGAAGAGGAGAGTAATTAGTAACCGGTTCTTTGGTAATAACTACTCCGCAAGCATGCATGGAGGCATGACGGCACACTCCTTCTAATTTTTTAGCGCTGTCGATAAGTTTTTTGGCATCTTTATCTGAATTATAAAAATTGCTAAATTCCGGCACATCTTCCAAGGCTGCTGCGATAGTAGAAAACATCGGAATCATTTTGGCGGTTTTGTCGCAATAATCATAAGGATAATCAAGTGCTCTTCCTGCATCACGGATAGCAGCGCGAGCTGCCATTGTTCCAAAGGTAATAATTTGAGCTACGTGGTCATTGCCGTATTTTTTTCGCACGTATTCAAGCACTTCATCCCGTCTATCATCAGCAAAATCCATATCAACATCAGGCATGGAAATTCTCTCTGGATTTAAAAATCTTTCAAAAAGTAAATCATATTTAATAGGATCAAGATTGGTAATACCCACTAAGTAAGAAACGAAACTCCCGGCTGCGCTTCCTCTTCCTGGTCCCACCACAATTCCTTGCTGTTTGGCCCAGTTAACGAAATCTTGTACGATTAAAAAGTAAGAAGGAAATCCCATTTTTTCGATAATTGAAAGTTCATATTCCATTCTTTCTTTATGCTCTTTTGTGATAGCGGAACCATATTTTTTTTCTAAACCTTGCTGGGTCAGATGTCTTAAATAACTTTTATCATCATAACCTTCTGGCACTTCAAAATGGGGCAACTGAGTTTCTCCAAGAGGAATATTATAGTTACATTGCGCAACTATTTCTTGAGTATTGGAAATAGCTTGAGGAGTATCTTTAAAAAATTCTTCCATTTCCTCTGGAGATTTCATATATAAGTGAAAATCCATTAAGCTCAACCTATCTTTTTCATGAACCTTGCGATTCATTTGAATGCAAAGAAGAATGTCTTGGGTTTCTGCATCTTCGGCTCGAGTATAATGAATATCTCCCGTGGCTACCACCGGTATGCCTGTTTCTTGAGATATTTTTATCATTCCTCCGTTAGCAAATTTCTGATCGCTTTGCCCAGGATGATGTTGAAGTTCCATGTAGAAGTTTCCGCGACCGAAAACTTTATCATACCAGAGAGCTGCATCTCTGGCTTCTTCGTAAGTTTTTTTGTTGATAGCTTGAGGAATTTCTCCCTGAATACAGCCGCTCATACAAATCAATCCTTCTGAATATTTCTCTAAAACTTCTTTATCAATTCTAGGTTTGTAATAAAAGCCTTCCAGGTGAGCAATGGAAACTAATTTCATCAAATTTTTGTAGCCTTTTTCGTTTTTAACTAATAATGTCAGATGGTAACGAGTTTTATCTTCGGCGGTGTTATTTTTGCTAGTCCGGCTGCCGGCTGTCAGATACATTTCGCAACCAATAATTGGCTTAATGCCAGCCTCTTTGGCTTTTATAAAAAATTCTACTACGCCATACATTACTCCATGATCAGTGAGGGCTAGTGAATCCATGCCTAATTCTTTGGCTCTTTTTATCAAATCATCTATTTTAGCTAATCCATCCAAGAGGGAATAGTGACTGTGCACATGAAGATGGGTAAATTTATTGGCTGGTTTGTCGGATGTATTGATTTGAGTATTGTTTTCCATAAAAATCTGAATTATTTGATAAAAATTAATCCCGCAATAAAACCAAATATTGGCTGGAGACTTGCGCTTTGTTTATTTTCCAAATCGCCTTCGGCTTATATTGTGCAAACTTGGTTATTGCTACTGGGTTTTGTGCAGGGATAATTTTTTCTAAAAATCTGCGATTATATTATGGTAAAAATATCCCGCAACAAAACTCAATATTATTTGAAGCATATAGATTGTTTTGCTTTTCAAAAATCGCCTTCGGCTTAGTTGGTGTTAACTTGATTATTGCTACCTGGTTTTGTGCAGGGATAATTTTTCCTAAAAATCTTTGATTTTTAGGAAAAATTAAAAACCACAACGTAAAGGCAGGGTTTTAAATATAATATTTTATTATTTATAAACATTTTTTTATCCTATCTTCATACACCAGATTTCTCTATGGCTTTTGCAAGTTAGAATTAAGTTCTTATTTACCAAATTATATTAACATGGAATGTTTAATTTGGGAAGAGGGGTGGTTAAAATTATCAATTATCAATTTTCAATGAATTTTTGATACTTTAATTTTTAAAAATATTGTTTCTGTCTTGACTTTTCTATTAAAATATGATTAAATTTTAAGTCGACAAACAAGGAGGAGCTATGAATGATTACGGAATAGTAGTGGGCAGTATTGGTAATCACTTGATTACGAGTTCTGAGGTTTGGGATGTTTTGGTTGGAGGATTTGCTTTGTTGGGAGTTGTCCTTTTTGTGGTGGGGATATTTAAGCCCAGTATTCCCAAAAGAAAAACCAATATGGTTTTGGGTGGATTAATGGCAGTGATTGGATTTTTTAATATCATATTCCATCATATTTTTTAGTTGTCGACAAATTTTTTGCAATAAGCCCTGAAAGGATATTTCCAATCGGGGTTTAAAATTTCTTAAATTAATATTTATATTTACATCATATTATGCTAACGTGTTAAAATGCCAAAATGTTAATATGCTAATATGATTTAGGATTTAAAAAATGTACGTAAATATGTAAGTAATTTTTTTATTGGCGTCATTGCGAGTCAGTATTCTGATGTGGCAATCCGTGATGAGATTGCCACGCAAATTTTGGGTACCCCGAATATGCAATTGTAACGGGGCGGGCATAATTTACTCGCAAAGACGATGAAAAAATAATGTTTTTAAAAAATAATGGACGAAAGACTTGGTCTTTCGCCCATTGGTATAGACAAGAAAACTGGTTATTTCTTGTTTTCATACTTGAAATAAGACGGTTTATAGGCAGTGGAGGCGCAAAGATTTTTGAGCCAATCCAGGACGGCTGTTGAAATTGATGATCCGACTCCTCTGAACAGTTGAGTCACTCCGTTACAATATTCCGGAGCGGATTTACCCACTACGCAACTGTCATAATGAACGGGAGCAAAATTTATATCTGCACCCATTTCAAATTCTTGAGTTATCAAGTGCTGGACATTCGAATCTTTAGAGAGTTTTTTGGGCAGAGAAAAAGGGGATTTCGAAATTACGAGCGCAACGTAGTATCTCATAGGAAGACCTCCTTAAGGTTGAGTTTTTTTATACTTCCAAATATTCTCGGATAAAAGCTAGTTCAATGGCAGGCTCATTCGGGTTTTCGAAAATACTTTCGATGATAATGGGAACGTTCGGTGAAAGGTATTGTAATGATTTTACAATTTCTTTGGCACCTGGAGTTTTGAAAAGCGGTTCATGAAACCCAGTTCCGCTCAGATGAATTCCAACCAACTTAACTCCATTGGATAAGAATGTTTCAATTGTATTAGCAATTGATGCAATGCTATTGCCATTTGTAATCCAATGATTGACATCAAAGACTAGACCAATAGCTGGGTATTTTTTAAAAAATTCTAGCAAGGAATGCAAATCTCGGAAAGATTTTTTGCGATCATCCATATTTTCAATGGCTAATGGAAGAGAAAAATTGTGATTAAACATCTGATAAAATTTATCCCATCCAGCTATCATATTTGGATGTATTACTGCATATCCAAATGATTTACATCGGATAAAAATTTCGTAAGTTCGATTCAGGATATCAATTGTTTTAAAAATTCCCCCTCCGTCAGACATGTCGACTGGCAGGTGTAAAGATACATGTTGAAAGTACCTGTCTATTATTTTGCTTAGATTCTTGCTAGGAGGTTGAGATTTTATGCGATGCCAATTGACCTCAATAGTTTCACATCCCAAGTTTTTCACAAAATTAATAGATTCTTTTGCTAGGGGATCTGAAAATTCAAAGAATGTTCCAGTGGAAAAACCAATTAGTCTTTTTGGCATAATCTTTTCTCCTTGAAAATTTTCTATTTAATTAATAAAAGGTGCTGTTTAATCGTTAACAACTTTATAAGTTGTTTAAAAAGTGTATAATTAAAATACGGAAAAAGCAAGAAGAAGTTAGTTTATAAAGTTTTAAAGTTCATAAGGTTTATAAAGTATGAATTTTGAAATATATTGCTAAATTGTTTTAATGTTTTCTTGTTTTTTGTTAAAGTGTTAATATGCTAACGTGTTAAGATGATGCCAAGTATGAAAAATAAAGTTATAATCGAATCTACGTTTGAAGTTGAAAAAAGTCTTTTGGGTAAAGATTATGATTTTATTATTGGAGTAGATGAAGCGGGAAGGGGACCGCTAGCTGGCCCCGTAGTTGCTGCGGCAGTAGTCTTACGAAATTCTAAAATTCCAAACTCTAAATTCAAGATAAATTCAAATGATCAATTAACCCCTCCTCAGTCCTCCCCTTGGGAAGGGGAGGAGGATGTATTTATGGAATCATGTCAAGAGGGAGAGGAGCGGATGTGGGATTTGATTAAAGATTCAAAAAAGTTGAGTGAAAAAAGAAGAGAGGAAGTTTTTGATTTTATCCATAAAAATTTTTATGTGGGAGTGGGGATTTGCAATCATGAAACAATTGATCGGGTAAATATTTTAGAAGCCACATTTTTGGCGATGAAAAAAGCTGTCGGAGAACTAAAAAAGCAAATTAAAAACCAGGGAGAAAAAATGATAATTTTGGTTGATGGTGATAAAATAATCCCCAATTTTTCATGTGCGCAAAAATCAATAGTGAGCGGAGATAAGCTAGTGAAGTCAATTTCGGCTGCTTCAATTATTGCCAAAGTTACGAGGGATAGGATGATGGATGAATTTGATAAAAAATACCCAGCCTATCAATTTGCTAAACATAAAGGATATGGCACTCAGATTCATGTCGCAGCTCTAAAATTAAACGGTCCTTGCGAAATTCATCGGCGCACCTTTGCACCCGTCAGAAACGCGATTAATGATAGATGGAAGAAGTAAAATTTCCAAATTCTAATTTCCAATTTCCAAATAAAACTCAAATATCAAAATCCAAACAATGTCTTTGCGGTTTAAAAATTCAAAAATTAGGGCTTTATTTGATATTTGACATTGAGATTTTGAAATTTATTATCCTCCTCTTGCCAAAAATAAAAAGAAGTGATAAATTAAAACAGCAAGAGTTTAATCAGTAAATACGTTTAAGTTATAGCAATTCAAATATATGCCAGTACCAAAACAACGACATAACACTGCTCGAAAAGGACGAAGAAGAGCCGGTCAAGTTATCAAAGTAAAAAATATCATCAAAGTCCAAGCTGCTAAATGCAGTAACTGTGAAGAAAAAATCCTTCCTCATCGTGCTTGTCCCAAATGCGGTTTTTACAAAGGAAGAGAAGTTATAAAGACATCAAAAACATCTAAAAATAAAAAATAAATAATTTTTCAAAGAAAATTAGTTCTTTGAGATACAAATTAACATGGCAAATAGGCATCTTCAAAGGTCAATAGCGATGCAGTCTTTGTTTGAGTGGGATTTTAATGGCTCAAATAAAGATAGTGTCTTAGGTATTGTTGATAAAAATATTAAAGAATTAGCAATTGGAATAGAAGAGACGGATCTTGTTTTGAATTTAGTAGAGGGTGTTTTAAAAAATCAGACTGATATTGATGAACTTATCGAGCAATGTGCTCCTGAGTGGCCGCTTAGTCAGATTACCATAGTAGACAGGAATATTCTAAGAATAGGAATATATGAGTTGCTTTATGGAAATTACGAAAATGTTCCACCAAAGGTGGCTATTAATGAAGCCATTGAATTAGCTAAAACTTTTGGCGGACCTAATTCGGCTAAATTTGTGAATGGAGTTTTGGGTACTATTTATAGAGAGATGGGGGAGCCGTTGAAAGATGACGACAAAAAAAAGAAAGAAGCTAAGCAGGAAGAAAGAAAAAAGCAGGAAGATGCTCAAAAAATTATTCAAGAAAATAATTAATTATTTTTTTAAAATAATTTTTAATTAAAAGTTTTTAATCTTTCGTCTGATAAAAAGGCGATTTTTTAAAAGTTTGTAATTAGAAATTCTTAATTGAGATGACAAAAATCGACTTTGCAAAAAGTATTGGAATAAAGTTTAATAACCCTGATTTGATTCAGGAGGCTTTGACGCACCGTTCTTATTTAAATGAAAATAAGAAATATAAATTGAATCATAATGAGAGATTAGAATTCTTGGGTGATGCAGTTTTGGAATTAGTGGTAACTGACTATTTATTTAAAAATTATAAAAATAATCAAGAAGGTGAAATGACCAGCTGGAGAGCCGCTTTGGTAAATGGAGAAATGCTAGCAAAAATTTCAGCTGACTTGGGAGTAGATGATTACGTGCTCATGAGCAAGGGAGAATCCAGCGATAAGGGTAGAGCTAGGCAATATCTTTTGGCCAATGCGCTAGAGGCTATTATTGGAGCAATTTATCTTGACCAAGGGTATGCGGTGGCGGAAAAGTTTATTTTAGAAAATATTGTAGTTAAAATTGACGATGTTATAAGTAATAAATTATATCTTGATCCCAAAAGTTATTTTCAAGAAAAATCTCAAGAACATTTTAAGATGACGCCTTCTTATCGAATATTAAAAGAGGAGGGCCCTGATCATGATAAGAATTTTACTGTAGGCGTTTATATCGGAGATGATTTAGTAGCCAAAGGTAATGGCTCCAGCAAACAAGAAGCTCAGCGAGAAGCTGCTCAGGCAGGATTGACGGCGAAGGGATGGATGTAAAAATTTCAATATTCAATAATCCCGCCTGCAACGTTGTAGCACTGCGGGCAGGCAATACTCATTCAATTTTCAAATACTTCAATTTAAAAAAATGTAAAGTATATACCTAAGTATATACTTTTTTAATGCCAAAATCCCAATTTCAAATATCAAATGAATGACTAAATGCTAAACTTGAAATAAATTTGGATTTTTAAGTTTTTTAGTAGGTAATGACAGCTTGTTATATTTTAATCATGAGGGTGTTGAGTTAAACTGATGAAGATTGTTTTTTATTAAGCATACATTTGAAGTTTATTTGAAATTTGGTATTTGGATTTTGTTATTTTTCGAGATATTTCCTAATTTTAATATTTGTAGTACAATTGGTTTATAGCGTGTAACATCTTGTTTAATGCTGAATGTTTTATTGTGTGTTTAAAATACTATGTATCTAAAAAAACTTGAAATAATTGGATTTAAATCTTTTGCCAATAAGACTGTTATAGATTTTATGCCTTCAGATTCGATCGGGGAGGTCAATGGTACAAACAAAAGTGGTGAAAGAAAAAAAATGGGCATTACGGCAATTGTGGGTCCTAATGGAAGCGGTAAATCTAATATCGCTGATTCTATTCGTTGGGTGATGGGTGAGCAGTCGATGAAAAATTTGCGAGGTAAAAAATCGGAAGATGTTATTTTTGCTGGAAGTGGAAATAAAGGTAAATTGAATTATGCCTCAGTTTCTCTACACTTAGATAATTCTGATAAGAAAATCCCGTTAGATTTTTCAGAAGTAATTATTCGAAGAAAAATTTACAGAAGCGGTGAAAGTGAGTATCTTATTAATGGCTCCAAGGTAAGATTGGTAGATATTACTGATTTATTGGCTAAGGCCGGAGTAGGAAAAGATAGTTATAGTGTGGTTAATCAGGGAATGAGTGACGCTGTTTTGAATGCTTCAATAAGCGAGAGAAAATCAATTTTGGAAGATGCGGCTGGAGTAAAGCAATATCAAATTAAAAAAGAAAGAGCACTTAAAAAACTTGAAGCAACTAGTAAAAATCTTTTGCAGGTCAGTGCACTTTTGGGTGAAATCGAGCCTCACTTGAAGATTCTAAAAAGACAATCTGATAAAGCTCAAAAAGGGGCAGAAATAAAAGCTAAGCTAAGAGAGCTTCAGGAGAAGTATTTCGCTTTTTTGTGGCATTCTTTTCAGACTGAAAGAGAAGAATCTTTTAGACAAAAAGAGGATTTAGGTAGGGAGGTGATGCTGATTCAAAGAGATTTGGATAAGCTTAATGATTTTGTGGAAAGTGAATCTCAAAAAATGAGACAAAATAAAAAGCAGGATGAATTAAAATTTGAGAGAGATAAAGTTTACAGAGTTATTAATATTGCAGAAAAAGAAATAATGATGACTGAGGGAAAGATGGAAATTTTAAGAGATAGAATTAGGCAGCAGGGAATTATAAAAGAGATTTTAGTAGATAAAAGATATATCCAGGAGGAATTGGAAAAAATTCACCAAGCTCAAAGAGAGTTAAGCGATAGAATAGGGAAGATTACAACCTTGGAAGAATTGCAGGAACTGAAGGAGTTTATTATAAATATAGAAAAAAATATTGTAGTTTTGAAAGGAGATATCGGCAAGGGTAAGGTGGAGGGAAAGAAGACTCAAGAGCAGATAGAAGAGGAAAAGAGGGGCAATAAAGAATTGGTAGAAATGAGCGGGCATTTGGAAAAATTAAGAAAAGAAGTTCAGACAGCGAGAGAAAAAATTGCTCAGATAAATGCGCAGATTCAACAAGAGGTAGAAAAAGACGTTAAGGCTCGCGAAGAATTCTTTGTAGCGGAGGAAAAATTAAGAGAAGGACAAAAAAGAATAGATATTGCCAAAGATAAATTTAATGATGCCAAGGTGTCTCTGGCTCGAATTGAAGTGCGCGAAGAAGACTTGATTGCAGAGGCTAAAAATAATTTAAATGCGGATATTAATAATCTTAACTTTGATGGCGAGAAAATTGATCGTTATGATACAGAACAAAAAATTTCCAGATTAAAAATTCAATTGGAGCAAATTGGAGGAATTGATCCCTTAATTGTACAGGAATACGAAGAAACCAATAAGCGTTACGAAACTTTGCAACAGGAATCAAAGGACCTGGAAAGTGCGATTACCTCCTTGTTGGAAATTGCCAAAGAGATGGATAAGAAAATTGATGTTGTTTTTGCTGAGGCATTTGGAAAAATTAATGATGAATTTTCTAAATACTTTAAGATAATTTTTGGGGGAGGAAAAGCCAGTTTGGTAAAGACTAAAAAGAAAAAATTTGTAAAAACTAAAGAAATCGAGAATGATGGTTTGGATGTGGAAAAAGGTGATAAGTTAGATGAGGAAATTGAGGATTTGGAGAATAATGACAAAGATGAAATCGGAATAGATATTTATGCTTGTCCTCCAGGAAAGAAAATTTCCAATCTATCCATGCTTTCCGGTGGAGAAAGATCCCTGACTTCTTTGGCGTTGCTTTTTGCGATTATTTCATATAATCCACCTCCTTTTTCTATGTTGGACGAAGTTGAGGCTGCACTGGACGAGGCTAATTCAAGAAGATTTAGTAAGATTTTAAAAACCCTATCAACTCAGACTCAGTTTGTGGCTATCACTCATAATAGGGAAACAATGCGTCAAGCCTCCTATCTTTACGGAGCTACTATGAGTGAAGATGGAGTGTCAAAATTATTATCGATAAAATTAGAGGATAAGGAAGGATAAAACCAGGGTTTTTGTCATCCTCGAAAGTAAAATTTCTTGACGATTTTACGAGTCCTAGAAATTTACTTATCGGGGATCTCCAAAAAATAAATCAAAATACAATTGCGAAATATATGAAAAATTATTATGTTTATATATTAACCAATAAAAAACAAGGTATTCTTTATGTGGGAATTACAAATAATTTAGAAAGAAGAATATATGAATATAAGAATAAAAAAATCAAAGGTTTTACGGAAAAATATAATTTAGATAAATTGGCTTTTTATGAGGATACAAGTGATGTATCGTTTGCTATTCAAAGAGAAAAACAATTAAAAAAGTGGAACAGACAATGGAAAATAGATTTGATAGAAAAAGATAATCCTGAGTGGATAGATTTGGCAAGCAGTTGGTATGGAGAATAAATATTAAGATCCCCGATAAGTGAATTTCTATCGCTCCTTGAGTCGCTAAGAAATTCTACTTTCGAGGATGACAAGTTCGATAATATTGTTATCCTTATCTCTATTAGCAGTGAATTTTAATTGATCAATTATTGTAATCTAATAAGGTAATTAAAATGAAACAAAAGAAAAAAATATTAATCGTGGAAGATGAGGCTCCATTATCAAGAGCCTTGAAAGATAAATTTGAGAGTGAAGGCTTTGAGGTTATGGTAGCGGAAAACGGGGCAGTTGGATTGGAAGTGGCACTCAAGGAACTACCTGATATGATTTTATTGGATATCGCAATGCCAGTCATGGATGGACTGGAGATGCTGAAGTTGCTTAAGGAAACCGAAGCGGGAAAAAAGATTAAAGTGATAATTTTAACTAATTACGGAGATATGGATAAATTTGTCCTTGCTAAAGATTTGGGAGCCGATGATTATTTGGTAAAGGCCGATTGGGGGATGGCGGATATTGTGGCAAGGGTGAATAAGTTTATCTGGTACTAAGTAAAATTAAAAGTTAAAAATATTTCTTATTGTAGAGACGCAGCACTGCTGCGTCTTTTATGTTAACTAGAAAAACCAAAGCCCTCGGACAGGTTTTGAAATTGGCATTTTGACATTTAAAACTAATGTTCTTTGCTAATATGTTAACATGCTGAAAGGTTAGTATGTTGGCTTTAGCATTTATTTTGTAATTTACAAACAACCTCGCTTATTTCTTTGGTTCCTTTTTTTGGTCGCATACCCAAGAGAGGGAAGGAGACAAAAAAGGTAGTTCCTTTATTTTCAATAGATTGGAAACTCACTTTTCCCTTGGAATGTTCAATAATTGATTTTACTAGATATAACCCTAAGCCAGTACCTTCGGTTTCTGTCTGGCGAACATTGTCTGCTCTAAAGAACTTAGAAAATATATTTGTTGCTTGACTTTCTGGGATACCCATCCCATTATCAGTTACTTCAATATTTAGATTGTGCGCATCTTGATTTATTTTTAATTCTACTTTTCCTTTGGCGGGGGTATATTTTATGGAATTAGAAAGAAGATTTTGAAAAATAATTCGCATTAGTTTTGGATCAACATTTATTTCTGGAAGAGTTTTGTCGTAATCTTTTTTTATTTTTATATCTTTTTCTAAAGATCGTGGAGTTAATTCTTTAACCACCTCATCGGCCATTTTTAATATATTTGTTTGTTTGGGCTCTACTAAAAATGTTCCCATCTCTAAACGAGATACATTTAGCAATGAATTTACAAGTTCTATCATCCTTTGATTGCCATAATATATCTCTTGAAGATAATTTTTTTGATGAGAATTTATCTTTCCGGCATCTCCCGCTAAAAGCATCTCGGCGTACCAATTTATAGAAGAAAGAGGCGTTCGCAATTGATGAGAAGCCAAAGAAACAAACTCTGTTTTGGCCTTATCTATTTCATATTCATGAGCAATGTCTCTAAAAACTATTACACAACCGATAACTTTACCTTCCTTATCTTTAAGGGGAGAGGCACTATCTGCGACAGGAATTTTTTGACCGAATTTATTTATTAGCAACGTGTGTGGGGGCATTTCATGAATTGTCCCTGTTTTGATAGCTTCTTTTATGAATCCGTCGTTTCTTTTTGTCTCGTCAGAATCACTGAAAAATTGGAGTATTTCGTAATACTTTTTACCCAAAGCTTCCTCGGCAGAATATCCCGTTATTGATTCCGAGGTTTTATTGAACATGGTTATCTCCAAATGAGTGTTTATTACAAAAACTCCGTCTCCAATACTTTTTAAAATAGAATCTGTTTTATTCTTTTCAGATTCAATTTGGTTTTTTTGGCTGGCTATTTCCATGGTTCTTTTGGTCACTTTATCTTCCATGTTTTTTACCAAGTCAGTTAATTCGTCTGCCATTTTGTTAAAATTATCAGCAATCAATCCAAATTCATCTTTTCTGTCCATGTGTATTCTGGTTGATAAATTTCCACTAAATTTTGTTATATCTTGAGCAATTTCTGTGATGGGATTAAGGGTGTGTCTAAGGTAGAAAAAAAGAAAAATTGGAAAGAATGTCAGTATTGTTCCTAAAATTAAAAAAATAGAAAGCTTCATCTTTTTTTCATGAGCAACAATTTGATCGGCTGAAATATCTACTCCTATTAAAGCTATCGGATTATTATTTTCATCGATAATAGGAGCATAGCCGCTTAACCAGCAACCCCATTTATCGCAGGCTGTTTCATAGTCGGCGGTCTTTTGCTCAAAAGCTTTTTTCATTTCAGGAAAGCTGGATATGTCAAATTCCTCCCCCAGGGCTGCCTCTTTTTCGTCATCTTCAATTATTCCATTTTCATTGAGATCTTCAGTCTCAGCTGAATCAACTAAGAATTTTAAAATATTTTCGTTGTCCGACTTTTCCATTATATAGGTCGAGTCAATGTTTTCATCACTGGCTACTATATTTTTTAAATTTTCTTTTATTTCAAAATGGATGGGACTCTCGCCATTTCTTTGGGATTGAATTTCTTTGACTTTCGAACTATCTATGGTGTGAGCAGCAGTGGATGCAATTGCAATAAGTTTATTTCGAAGAACTTCACGAACTAAGTTTTGAGTATGATTATAGACTAGTAATCCGCAAATTATAGTTATGGCAATAACTAGAATTTCTATAGTGAAGATAAGTTTGGTTTTAAATTTAATTCCTTTGCTTTGAATAATTTCAAACAGTCGATGTGTCATTTTTTTTGCTTTTTAAGAATATATTATTAAGGTTTCTTTTATGATATTATTATAATGTATAATTAGATAAAATAAAAATATTAAAATATGGAAAATGAAACAAAAAATGAATCTCGGGAACTTATTGATTATATAGTTGGTAAAATTCAGACCGGCATCTCTCACGATGAAATAAAAAAGCAGCTTCGCTCAGTTGGGTGGTCGGAAGAAGAAGTGGATAGTGCTTATGCTACAGGACTCGCAAAATACGGGGTACCGGTGCCGGCAAGAAATGTGCAAGCAGCTTTTAGTAAAAAATCAACAACGGTTGAAATAGTTGCGAATTTTTTCTCTTTCATTCTTTTGGGAATTTTTGCTACTTCTTTGGGCATGTTGCTTTATGGAGTGATTAATTATTTCTTTCAGGATAAATTAAATAATTATTATCGAAGTGGGGCTATGTCTTCAGAGACGATTCATTATTCTATCGCTGCTTTAATTATCAGTTTTCCTCTGTATTATCTTGCGATGCGATTTTGGTTTAAGAGATTTAGAGAAGATGAAGGAAAAGTCGAATCCCTCCTTACTAAGTGGATTACTTATTTGGTTTTGCTTGTATCAGCTATTACAATAGTGGGGGATTTAATTGTGGTAATTTTTAGTATGCTTCAAGGCGAGCTCACAATTCGTTTCTTCTTAAAAGCCTTAACTATATTTATGATTGCTGGAGGAGTTTTTGGATTTTATTTTATGGAAAGAAAAAAGGTTCAATATAAAAAAGATATACCGAGAAAAGTTTTTGTTATTTTTGGCTGGGCAGTAACGGGAGTGGTGGTTGTTTCTATAATTTTGGGGTTTATGGCAAGCGGCTCGCCAAAAACTGAAAGGATGAGAAGTTTTGACAATACGCGCGCTCAGGATTTGCAAAATTTAGCTAATTGTATAAGTTCTTACGCAAATGAGCATAAAGCCATGCCGGAATCATTAGCTGTTTTACTGGAAGATTCTGCTTATGGCCATTGTAGCCAGAGCAAAGATCCCGAAACTGATGCTCTTTATGAATATAGGGTGATTAATAAGTCATATAAAAGTGGCGAGGTTACAAAAGGAGATTTTGAGTTATGTGCAGAATTTTCTCTTAATTCTCAGGAGACCGAAATGAATAATAGATATGGTTATTACGACAATTCGAAATGGTTTCAGCATAATGCAGGAAGAAATTGTGATAAAGAAAGCATAGTTATCGAAAATAACAATATAATTAATAACATGAAGGCGGTTCCTCAATACTAATTATTTATCTGTAATAAGGAGGGAGTCAAGTAAAAAAGGAGCTTGGGAATATTTTCCCATGCTCCTTTTGAAATCTGTTTAGCATTTCGCTATTCCACTTTGAATACTTCAACTTTGTTCCCTATCCGTAATAACTCTCCATCAGGTGTTACCGCTGTAAGTGGGGAAGAATTTATGGCAATTGGATATAGTGTTTTATCAAATTTTTCCTGCTGTTTCCATTTTTTTATTATGCTTGCAAAAGAGATGTAGTCAGCTGCTGATAACTTTAATTTCATACAAATTGGAGAGTGGGGGTCATTGGTAAGTTTGAATTTTTCACCACCTCGCAGTTTTCCGAAGGTTATTTTACTCATGTTGATTTCCTCCTGTTTTTGTAAATATATTTATGGATATGGTTGGCTTTAGGAACTA
>DNVQ01000058.1 GCA_003507475.1 Candidatus Moraniibacteriota bacterium
AGTCTTCTTGGGTGGGTAAGTCGGTTTTTGAATAATTATGAAAAATCTCCAGTAGATGAAAAAGAAGAGGAAGAATTGGAAAATGAAGTTGAAACAGTTTTGGGTGAAACGGGTGATTCTCAAGAAAATACTGGTTCAACTGAGGGAACTACAGACGCAGATACGGCCAATGTACCTGTCGATACAGCCGCAAACTCCAATGTGGATGTAGTTGTTGATAATGCAGATACTGACACCAGTATAAGTTCTGACGATAAAGAAGTTTTGCAATAATTTCAAATAATTTTTTTAAAACCTAGGTTGAAGAAGCATTCTTTCGGTAGAATGCTTTTTGGTTTTGGAGAAGTTGACGATATCTTATAAATATTGTATAATGGAAGGCAACATGAAAATATTCTCTTTAGGGGGTATTTTTTGTTGGCAAAATTTAATAGCTCTAAATACTTTGTCTAAAAAGAGAAAGTAATTCAAAAAGAGTAATCTTAATAATTAAAGTTAAAAATATTTGTAAACAACAAAGAAGTTCTAAATTAATTTATTTAATATATTTTTTTGTCATTTTAGTTTTTGCGCCACTTGTGTCGTTTGATGCTCAAGCTTATGACAAGAGTCAGATCGTCCAGGAAGCGGGAATTGATTGGTCAGCAATAGAAGATCAAAAGAAAACTCCAGTTTATAATTTTGATCCAAAGGAAATTGAAAAACAAGCTGAATTTGCTAGTCGGGTTACAGGAGTCAGAAAGGATTTTCTGATGGGAATGCTGGTAGTTGAAACCAGTTTGGGAAAAGACACAGGACAGTGTACTTATCAGGAGGTGATGGAGGATGCTCAGAACTCTCATCAGACGGGAAATTTAAGTAATAGAGCTTGGCAAACTTTTCAATCAAGGAAAGAAACGATTAAAAATATCGCTGATGGACTCGGATACGATTATAGAGAATTGAAAGTTTCGTGTAATCCTTCTTATGCAGGCACTGGAGGAGCGATGGGTATTGCACAGTTCATGCCTGATACTTGGATAGAATATAAGGGTAGGATTGCAGAGATTATTGGAACTCAAAATCCAGACCCTTGGAACATCCAACATGGAGTATTAGCCATGGCACTCAAGGTGGCTGATGTGCCGGGAGTAACTGAACATAACACTTGGGCTGAAAGAAGAGCATCTAAGATGTATTTGTCCGGCTCGACTTCCAGTCAATATGAGTGGTATGCCTCCGAAATTCAGTATTGGTCCAGAAATTACTTATCTCTACTCAGTTAGAATTTTATAAAAACTGCCAGTAAGCTGGCAGTTTTTATTTTTTTAAGTTTGCTTAGCTTGAGCAATATGGAAATCTTAGCCTTGTGCGGTATTTTTTGCGAACTCTGGAATTTAGTGAGATAGAGTGCTAAGATAAAAAATGTATAAAACATTTTTTTATGTAAATTATAAAAGATATATCAATGAATGATATTTATAAAATTTTAGAAGAATTGGATATAAAATTCATAGATCATAAGCATCGGGCGGTTTTTACGGTAGAAGAGGCTCTGTTACATAAGGGCGATTTGGAAGGCGCTAAGATTAAAAATCTTTTTTTGCGAAATAAGAAAGGTGATAAACACTTTCTTTTTATCACTGATGCCTTTAAAGATATTGATCTCAGAAAACTTTCCGAAGTAACAGAAGAAAGAAAATTGGGTTTCGCTTCGCCTGAAAGATTGTTTAAATATTTAAAACTAACCCCTGGCTCAGTTTCTCCTTTTGGAATAATAAATGATGAAAACAAGGAGGTAATCATCCTTTTAGATAAAGAGTTACTCGACAATAATGATAAGTTAAATTTTCATCCTAATATCAATACCTCAACTATTCAGGTTTCTAAAGATGATTTGTTTAAATTTCTTAAATGGAATGGGAGCGAAGTGAGAGAGATTGAGATATAAACTTTTAAATCAAAAAAATGAAAACTGAAAAAATATATTTAAAAGAAGGCTTGGTGGAGGAAAATTATCCTCTGCTTTTGGAATGGTTTGGTGACTTGGAAATCATGAAATATATTGGTTGGGCAAAAAAGGGCTTAGCGCTTAAAAATATCAGAGAATTAAAGGATTTTATAGCCGAATTAGAAAATGGAATCATTTTTGGAATTTATACTAATGATGATGAATTTATTGGTTACACATCACTGAGTGATTTTAAAGGCAAGGAAGAATGCGAATTTGGCATATTTATCTTGGATAAAAATTATTGGGGGAGAGGAATTGGCGAAGATGTCACGCGATTAATGCTTGACTATGGATTTGGTGAACTTAAAATGGAAAAAATAATTTTGAGTACCAGTGAATTTCACACCAAAGCCATCGCCCTTTATGAAAAAGCAGGATTCAAAGAAATCAAATTAATCCCCGACGACAGAACAATTCATCATAATGGTGAGTGGGTATTAAGTGGGACGGTGGAGATGGAAATTGAGCGAGAAGGGTTTTATTTAATTAATCCAACTAAATAATGGATAAATCAAAATTATCATTTGAATTAAAAGAACTATTAGGAAGGGAGATATTTAAAGGTGATGTAATGGTAGGGAAGTTTTTGGAGAGATTCAGGGAGGGGAATTTAACCAAACATAAAAATCCCAAGTCGCATTTTTGCGCTTATTTTGCCGCTTATGATCCAAAGGCAAAAGAATTTTTTATCGGGCATCATAAAAAGTCGGGACTCTGGCTTTTTAATGGCGGGCACATTGATGGAGATGAAATGATAAAAGACTGTTTAATTAGAGAAATCGGAGAGGAGTGGGGCTTGGATGGAAGCAATTTTAAAATTAGTCCGCCAACCTTTTTTACAATTACCGAAATAGACAATCCAACTAAACAGCCCTGTAATTTCCATTTTGATTTGTGGTGTTTCTTGGAGATTGATAAAAATAATTTTAAGCCTATTGAATCTAATTTATTAGAAGAATTTTATGAGTATGGCTGGAAAAGTTTAGAAGAAGCTAGGAAATTAGCAACGGGAAATACTTTGGATGCGATTGATTTTGTGGAAGGGAATTATTTTTAAAAATAAGACCTCGATTTTTGGTCGAGGCTTTGAAGGATTCCTGGTTAGGAGATTGTTGATTTAAAAAATAAATTGTTCTGATATGTTTCGATTTGAAAGAAGAACATCGTGAGCCGTTAGGACTGGGTATTTTTTGCCGTCGTTTCCGATTGCATAAATTGAGATATCTACATCGCCACAATCACTCCCGCCAATATTAATTGTGATGGGATATTTTTTGCCCGTTGTGAATACTTCGGTTATTTGCTCTCTCCCAGCAAGTCCTGGATCTGGGGTGTTATGCTCGGAAAGTGAGCCAGAATTTCTCGGAACTTGTCGCCAATATAAAGTTTTTCGGCAGGTGATTTGAGACATAAGGGGAACCTCCTCTTAAAAAGTGAGTAAATAAAAAATATGAACTAAGTATTAAAAGAGTATAGATTTTATGGGTAAAAGTCAAGTAAATTTGACATTTTCTAGATTTTTTTTCTGGATTTTGGAGAATGGGAGTGATAGAATGCAAGTGTGTTCAAGTGGTAGATTCTAAATAATTTTAAAAGATGTTTTTGATCACCCCCTCTGCCTATCGGCATCTCCCCCTCAGAGAGGGGGAGAGAGGAAATGCTTAATTTTTTATATAAAAGATATGAGTAGGAAAAGTAAAGTTATTATAGTTATTGGAATGCTTATTGTTTTTATCGTGGCGATCTTGGGTGGGGCTTATTATTTACTTTTTAGCGCGCCGCAAAGGGATGTGACTGATGATGTTTTTATAGTGAGTAAAAAACAAACAAAAACAGAGAGCTTGGACAAATTGGTGAGCCAAGGATTTATTCGAAATAAAAATGCGTTTAAATTTATATTAGATAAAAATACAGACGGAAAGATAGAGGCGGGCGGATATCGAGTGTCAAAAAATATGAATGCCTGGAAAGTGGCTCAAGAAATTACATCTTTGCCAGATATGAAATGGGTAACTATTCCTGAAGGATATCGCAAAGAACAAATAGGAGAAATTTTGGCTAGTACTTTGGAGTGGAGTGACGACGAATTAGAAAAATGGAACACAGTTTACACTAAAATGAATGTTGACTATCTGGAAGGAACTTATTTTCCAGATACCTATCTTATTCCAGTTAATGAAAGTGGATTGGATATTGCCAAAAGGATGACTCGGCGCTTTGACGAACAATTCGCTCCCTACATTAAGCATTTTTCCGAACAAAATATTAAATGGACCACCGGCTTAAAATTGGCCTCCATCATTCAGCGTGAAGCGGCGGATAAATTCGACATGCCACTTATCTCAGGAATTATGTGGAATAGGCTAAATCAAGAAATGAATTTGGATATAGATGCTACCGTGCAGTATGCTAGGGGGAAGACTGAGAATGGTTGGTGGACACCCATAAAATCAGAAGATATAACTAATATTGATTCGCCCTATAATACTTATAAATATAAAGGCTTACCTCCTCATCCAATTGGTAATCCAGGAATAGATGCTATTGAAGCGGTTTTGTATCCACAAGAAACTGATTGTCTTTATTATTTACACGATAATAATCGTCAAATTCATTGCGCCAAAACTTACGAAGAACATAAGGCTAATGTAGCGAAATATTTGTAAGTTTATAAAGTTTCCCTTTGCACACAAATATTTTGGATGTGCTATAATTAGCTCAAACGGATTTTTAATTTAATGGAACAACTCCAGTTAAATAGTGCAGAGTACTGCAATTTAACGGGGTAGAGTAAAAATGAAACAGAATACCGCTTTAAAAATATTATGTTCGGGAGAGAATGTTTTTTTGACTGGTTCGGCTGGAACGGGTAAAACTTTTGTGATTAATAAGTATATAGAATATCTAAAAGAAAGAGGAATTAATCCAGCCATTGTGGCGCCTACTGGAATTGCTGCGTCTCATATCGGCGGTAAAACCATTCACTCATTTTTCAGTATTGGAATTAAAGAGTACATTGATGATGGATACATAAATTGGCTGACTCGGCAAAGATTTTTAAACGGGCGACTGAAGGATTTGGGAGTGTTGATTATTGATGAAATATCAATGGTTTCTCCTGAATTATTTTTATCAATGGACAGGATTTTGCGGGCTTTTAAAAAAACAGATAAGCCCTTTGGGGGAGTGCAAGTTATTTTATCGGGTGATTTTTTTCAATTGCCGCCCATTTCTAAAGAAAGAAAGGAAATAAAATTTGTTTGGCAGACGGAACTTTGGCAGAATATGGAATTAAGAGTGTGTTATCTTGAGGAAAAATTTAGACAAGATGATGAAGTGTTAATAAATATTTTAGAAGAAATCAGGCTGGGAGAGGTGAGTGAAGATTCAATGAATGTTTTTCGTTCCAGATATAAGAAAAAATTAGCCAATAATTTTAATCCGACCAAACTTTATACGCATAATGTAGATGTGGATAGGATAAACGAGGCTGAACTTAAAAATCTTCCCGGAAAGTCGTTGGCCTTTAGGGCAATTACTAAAGGTGCTAAAAATAATATTGAAAAAATATTTAAAAGTTCGCTGGTGGCGGAAGAGGTGCGACTTAAGGAAGAAGCGATGGTTATTTTTATTAAAAATAATTATGAAAAAGGATACATAAACGGAACCTTGGGAAAAGTGATATCTTTTACCGAAGTTGGAAATCATCCAATTGTTGAGATTTTTTCAGGTAAAAAAATAATAGTGGAAAAAGATGAATGGCTCCTAGAAGATGAGAAAGGTAACATTAAAGCCAGAGTAAAGCAAACTCCCTTGAGACTAGCTTGGGCATTAACTATTCACAAATCCCAAGGAATGACTTTGGACGCGGCTGAAATTGATTTATCAAAAACTTTTGAAATCGGGCAAGGATATGTGGCACTTTCGCGAATTAAATCAATCCATGGCTTGCGCCTGATGGGATTAAATGATATAGCACTGCGGGTAGATGAGCGAGTTTTGGAAATCGACTCTGAAATGAAGAGGTTGTCTAGGTTGAATGTCGGTGAATTTAATAGCTTAGAAAAGGAAGAGCTGGAAAAAAGATATAAAAATTTTATCCTTAAGTGCGGAGGAACAATTGCAGAAAAAGAAATTGAAGAAAATAAAAAAGAAATTGAAAGGGCGGTAAAAGAAGAGAAGAAATCTTTTGAATCCAAAAAACCTAGGGGCGAAACTATTGAAATTACCAAAAAAATGCTTAGAGATAAAAAAACTATCGCTCAAATTGTTAAAGAGAGAGGATTGGCAGAAAGTACAATTTTAAGCCATTTGCAAGAAATAAGGGGCCTTCTTCCAGATTTGGATATTGAGCACTTAAAGCCCAAAGAAGAAGTTTTAAATTTAGTATTAGATAAAGCCAGAGAAATTAAAGCTAAAAATAATCCGGATGATTTTCTGGAAAGCGGGCAAGTAAAATTAAAATCAATTTTTGAAGGTTTAAATAAAGAAGTTTCTTACGAAGATATAAAATTAGCCATGTTATTTTTTGGGTAATTTATTAATTTAACGCTTATTAATAGTAAGTACCTATTTTTTAAAAAATGTGCTATTATTAATTTACAAACAGCAGTCTTTGGATTAATTAAAATATTAAACTCATTTAATATTTTTGTTACAGTACTCTTTTTAAAAATTAGATTCACATGTATTGAATAGCATAAAAGCCGAAATTATTTCGGCCTATTGGTTTTTTATTTATTGTGTTGAGATTTAATTTTTTTAGTCTGGAGGCTATTTGATTAGATAATTTCAACTCTTATCTGTTTGAATAAATTTAGAAATAAATATTTAAATATTGATGCGTGGGTGAGAAAAGGTTTCTCGTGTTTTGACAGAAAAAAGCAAGTAGCTTGTAATTAATTTATTTTACGAAAGATATAATTAGTTTAATTTTGTCTATACTTTTCAGATGAAAAACAAAAAAGTTTGTAGTTTTTTAAGGAGATTTAATGTTGTATTTATGGCTAGCGTTTTTTTGTCGTACTCATTTGCTCCGATTATAACTTTTGGAATGGGAATTGGCACGATTGGGGAAGAGCAAAAAAATAGCCCAATTGATACAGAGATTCAAACCGGAAAAAGCAACGAAGAGAAAATCCAAGATTTCCAAGAAAACCAAAACGATATCAGCATCCCCTTTATTGCTAACTTTGGGCAAACAGATGAGAAGGTAAAGTTTTACGCAGATTTCTTTTCTGGAACTTTTTTTATCAGCGAAGAAGAACTGACTTATCTTTTTGTTGGGGGCGGAGAAGAAAAAAAATCAGGAGACTTCAATCGAGAATTTGAAGAAGAAAAACAACTCGAAGCTTTTTCTCTTAAGGAAAAATTCTTAGACAAAGAAGGAACTTCAATTAAGTACGTTCCAGTAGAAGGAACAAGATCTGACAAAAATGTTTCTTTTTTTAAAGGAGATGAGAGCCTATGGAAGAGCAGTGTGGATGTGTATGATTATATCTCCTTGGGTGAAATATGGGAAAACATAGAGGTTGTTGCTCAGGCAAAAAAGGATAATGTTGAAAAGTTATTCCATGTTGAGCCCAGTGGAGATCCAGGGGAGATATTGATGCTCTTGGATGGAGCAAGCAGACTTTCAGTAGATGAGGGCGGTGAACTGGTAATTGAAACAAAAATTGGAAAGTTTTCTATGACTAAACCTATTGCCTATCAATTTATTGATGGAAAAAAAGTTGAAGTTGAAGTTTCTTATGATATCAGAAGTGAGAATAGATACTCATTTTCTTTAGGTGAATATGATAAAACCAAGATGCTTACTATCGATCCTCTGGTCGGAGGAACATATATCGGTGGTGCGGATGGTGATTATAAATTAAACGCTCAAGATCTTACTTTTGATAGTTCTGGAAATGTTTATTTGGCTGGATACACAACGTCTGCAGCTTATCCAACCACTCCCGGAGTGATATATCCAACATATGCCGCTGGAGATGATGGTTTTGTTTCCATCTTAAATAGTGATATGACTAGTTTAATAGCCTCAACATATATCGGAGGCAGTGCCTCAGATAGAGTTTACAATGTGAGGGTAAGTGGAGGTGATGTTATAATTTCAGGACTTACCAAATCTTCTACTTTTCCAAAAACGGCTGGGGCATATGACACGACTTTCGGCGGAACCGGAACCACCTATAATATATTTATAACCAAACTAAATAGTACCCTTACTGCGATTCAGGCAAGTACTTTTTTTGGAGTGGGCACTGTAGCTTATGAATATATTAATGATATGGAAATTGATTCTAATGGCAAGATTTTTTTATCTGGCTACACCTCCAGTTCAGCATTTCCAACATCAGTTGGGGCTTATGACACGACTTTTGGCGGAAGTAGAGATATTTATGTAAGTCGATTAAATCCTTCTCTCGCTGCCAGTCCATCTTGTTTGGAAGCTTCAACATATATTGGAGGAACGAGTTCTGATTATGGTTATGAAATGGAATTGGATTCTGCCGGTAATGTAGTGGTGGCCGGAGAAACATATTCAAGTAATTTTCCAGTGACAGCTGGAGCTTATCAGACTACTGTGGGGGCGTCGGGTGGAGGATTAACTGTTTCCAAACTTAATAATGATCTAACCTCACTTACTGCTTCCACTTTTTTAGCCGGTCTTAATCTTAATTCTTATGATGAGATTTATGGAATGGATTTGGATTCTTCCGGCAATGTTTTCATAGGGGGAACTTCATATTATGGATATTTCCCCACAACCACTGGAGCCTATAGGGAAACATTTAATGCCACGGGATACGAGGATATTTTTATCGCCAAATTGAGCAGTGATCTGACAAATTTAAGTGCATCTACATATTTTGGCGGAATCACAAGCGAAGATTATGGTGGAAATATTTCAATTGATTCCAATGATAAGGTTTTTATAACGGGATATCTTTATCCGTATGATAATGAAGCATCTGATATTCCGACAACAGAAGGAGCTTATCAAACAACAGCCCCTGGTAATGATTGGTATACCCAAACAGTGGTTTCCAGATTTAGTTCTGATTTGACGACTTTGGAAGCTTCATCATTGATTAATGGGGATGATGATGAAGAAGGTGTATTTGTAAGAATAAAACCCAATAATGATGTAGTGATTTACATGGAAACTGAATCTACTAATATGCCTCTTGGAACAGGTGCGTATAGTACTACAGTTGGAACAGGAAATGGATATATTATAACCTTGGATAATGATCTGAGTGCTCCCCTGGGGGCTCCTGATCATTTGAAAATTACCGGCTCCGCCACTCAAACAGCTGGAGAAACTCAACAGATTACCATCACGGCTAATGATGTAAGTGGTAATCCTCAGCCTTTATACACAGGAGATAAATCCATAACCTTGAGTGGACCAGTAGTAGCGCCCGATGGAACTGTCCCAACTTGTACAGATAAAGATAGAAATGATGTTGCAATAGGCACCGCTACAACTGTAACTTTCAGTAGCGGAGTCGCAACTTGCAATTTAAAATTATATAAAGCGGAAAGTGTTTCCATAGATATAGCGGAAGGCGTATATAGTTCGGCAGCTAACGAAACTTATGATTTGGATATTGTTGTGAGTCCAGCAGCAGTTAATGCAAATAACTCAATTATTGATGTTTCTGCTGATCCCTCAGTAATGATGGTTGAGGAGGTGGTTACGGTTACGACCAAAGATTCTTATAAAAATCTTTTGCAGTCTGGAGGAGAAAACGTAGAGATATTTATTTCGGGAATAAACTCTAAATCGCTTGATGTAGTGGATAACGGCAATGGCACTTATAGCGGAGTTTATACACCTACTTGCGATCTTGGAATTGATGATATAACTGGCAAAATAAATGGAAGCTCTATTGGCGCAGATGCTGATGGTGCCAGTGATGGAATTTATAATATTGCTACTCAGATGAAGGTGACTATTACCGTTAACGATGTTTCGGGCAGTCAGGTTTCTTATGGCGGAGATAATATTGTTTTGAATGTTAGTGGCGCCAATGAGGCGGTGCCCACAGTTGTAGATAATAGGAATGGTACTTATAGCGGATATTATACCCCCACAAATGCCGGCATAGATCATGTCAGTGGGACTTTAAACGGTCGAACTATTGGTTCGGATACTGATGGGGTTGATGATGGTATTTTTGATGTTGAAATATGCCAGGCATTTGTTTCTTATGATAATAAAATAAAAAGTAGAAATCATTTAGCTCTTCCCAATAAAACAAATTTTTTACCAAAGGCGATAGGTGATAAAATTGCTGAAATTAGTTCAGTCATTATGCCAACAGCCCAAGCCGAGGATTCGGATGAAATTAAGATGCCAGAAAAGGTAAAACAAGGCGGTGATGTTGTGGCAGAATTAGATTTTGAGAAAAAGGATGATGTTAATATCCCGTTTATAAAAAATGATCGGATAGTTGAAGATGATTCGGTTAAATTTTTTTCCAACTTACAGGCAGGAAAATTTTATGTTACTGAGGAAAATTTGAATTATAGCATTTCTAATAATCGAGAGTTAATTGGCGAGAGTGAAAATTTAAATGAGGACATCTTAAATAAGGGAAGATTGGATAATAAAAGTATTAAGCTAAAAAATGATTTGGGAATATTTTTTAAAGAATATTTTTTAAACAAAAGAGGAGAGGTGGTGAATTTTTCACCCAAAGGCGAAGAAGAAACGAAAATTAAAAACAGTTTTTTCAGAGGAAATAATAAGGGCAAGTGGAAAACAGACAATGATTCATATAAACAACTTTCTCTGGGTGAAATATGGAAGGGAATTTATGTGAAGCTTTTTTCCTATAGGGAACGTTTAGAGAAAGTTTTTTATGTTTCTCCCGGTTCAAGTGTCGGAGATATATCTTTGGGTATTGAAGGAGTAGATAGTATTTCTCTAAATGAGAATGGAAAAATTTTATTAAAAACCAAAGAGGGGAGTACTGAGTTTAGTAAGCCGATAGCTTATCAGGAGATGGAGAGTGGAGAGAGAAAAAGTGTTGTTGTTAGTTATCAAATTAAAGATAATAATTCATATGGATTTAAAGTTGGATCGTATGATGAATCTAGAGAGTTGGTAATTGATCCTTATTTGGGAGGAAGTTATTTGGGGGGAAGTGACGAGGAGGATGCATCATATTCATTTATGGATCAGGGCAAAAAAATAGCCAAAGATGCAGATGGAAATGTTTTTGTTATTGGCTCTTCAACGTCTATTGATTTTCCATTAACTGCAGGTGCTTATGATGAAACTAAGACATCTAGAAATGGTGTGGTTATTTCTAAGTTTAATAGTGATTTGACCGAGTTATTAGCATCGACCACCATTGAAGGAACAAATGGAAGTTCAATAGGGGATGTTCCCGAAACCGTTGCTATTGATTCTTCTGGTGATGTTTTTATTTTAACAACTGCTTTCAGTGATGATTTCCCATTAACATCAGGAGCGTTTGATATTGTGGATGATTCTGAAGATAGAAATATGGTAGTTTCTAAATTTAGTAATGATTTGTCTGAGCTAAAAGCCTCAACTCTTTTGCAGGGTACTGCTTATGATGAGGCAACAGATTTAGCTTTGGATGGAGATGGAAATGTATATGTTCTTGGAAGAACTGGCGCTATGACTGAGGGGAGTGGTTATATTCAGAGTAATTTTCCTGTTGCACTAGGGGCATATTTGCCAGAGCATTATAAGGAAGGTTTGCCTGAATCTGATTATGTTAATTACATACAAGTGGTTGTTGCTAAGCTTAGTAATAATCTATCAAGTTTAATAGCTTCTACCTACATTCCATTAAGCTGGTCGTATAGTTCCCTAGCTGTTACGAGGGATGGTAATGTGGTAATCGGTGGAATGTCATTATCAGATCCATTAACTCCTTCTACAGGTGGGGCTTATGATACTAATTTTGTAGCGGGTAAGGCGGGAATTTTACTGTTAAACAGTAACTTAACAAGTCTGATTTCAGCCACTTATTTGGGTGGGGCTGTGGGTTTGACTACGGCAGTAAAAGGACTTGAAGAAGATGCAGACGGAAATATAATTGCTGTTGGATTTACGCGAGATACTGGTTTTCCCACAACCGAAGGGGCGTACGACACCACTTTTCATGCTGATGCTGGAACTAGTTTTAATTTATTTTTATCTAAGTTTAATAGTGATTTAAGTCAGTTGTTGGCCTCAACTTTTTATGGGGTACATTATGACAATCTTTATGATGTTTATATAGATTCAGATTCTAATTCAAATATTTTTATTACAGGCCCTTGGTTGTATGGAGGGATAACTTCGACAATAGGAGCTTTTGAGGAAAATCCTAATACTTCAATAGGTGATGAAGTATTTCTTTCAAAATTTAACAGTGATTTAAGTTCTGTTACGGCCTCAACTTTTATACCTGGCCAATATGACGAAAGAGCGATGGGTATTTTTGTGGATGCAGATGATAATGTTTATACTACCGGAATAACAAATTCTAGTGATTTTCCAGTTACTAATTATCCTTCCTTGTCATATGATGCAGTTCACGATGGTGGTTTTGCTGATGATGATTTGTATATTATAAAACTAGATAACTATCTAAGTAATGATTCCAATCCCGAAAGAACATCTATTAGCGTAGCGAGCTGTGTTCCAGCGGGAGATATATTTGATGATGGTAATAATCCAGATAACCCAACTATTCCTCAAGATAATCCACAAACCATTGAGGAGGAAGAGGAAACTAATTACATCCACCTTACCGATTCCAAAAACGATAAACTTACTTTTGAAGTCAAGATAGAAAAAGACACCAAAGTTAAATCCGATCCAATCAATAAAGACGAAGATGAATCTACGAGTGTAAAAAACATCACTCTTAAAACTGAAGAAGATGAAGATGTGAAAGGGAAATTTATCATTGATTCTAAGGAAAAGTCCACTGATATTATTTCTTCCGAAGAAAACGGAACCTGCATCCCCCTTGAAGTAGTCAATATCACTACTGATTTTTCCAATGAAAACATCAAAGAGGCCGAAGTGACTTTCCGTCTTCCCAAAGGCTGGCTCAATAAATATGATTTTGACAATCTAATTTTTACCAAAGGGGAGAAGGAAGATTTTTCTCTTTCAGATAAAGTTTTAACCAAAAACAAATGGGCTATTTTGCTTTCCAATTTAGTTAGTTTTAGCGACAAAGAATACATCTACAAAGCCGAGGCTGATTCCCTGGAGGGGTGGTGGGGAATTTATACTTGTAGCACTCTGGAAAATACAAATCAAACTAACGAGGGGGGAATAGCCAGAGAAAACGATGTTATTATTATCCCGACAGAGGGAGGTTTTGAAGAAAAAGAAAGAATAGAAGAAGATATCGATAATGATGGAAAAAACGAAGAGGCAATTGATGAAGACCAAGACACTCAAAACGGATACGAAATATTTAATGACCCTGATGATTCTTCGGAATTAATAGTGACTTCTGATGGAGATAGTGATGAAAAAGATGACTTCTTCGTGTCAGTCGACGGCAGTAATGATCCGGAGGTTTATTGGGATGCAGATAATGGAATTATTTCAGAAGTGGAAATACTGGATGTTGATGAAGACGGCCACAACGAATATCTTTTTGACGCTGACCAAGACAGCCAAAATGATCATTATTATGATCTGGATGATAAATTGGTTAAGGGTATTTCAATTGAAAAAAATATCAGTTTCAGAGACTTTATCCAAAATTTAATTGCTCGTTTTGAGTCAATTTTTAACCCCATGATCTTGAGTTCAGTTTTCTTGCCTTTTTTGGCGATGCTTATTCAAACAGGGGGAGTTCGAGAGTCATTACTCCTTTTAAAAGAAGGCTACTTCCGCTTATTTGGCATACTGCTTTGGCGAAAGAAAAAGCGCTATGATTGGGGGGTGGTTTATGATATCAAAACCGGGGAGCCGATTCGATTGGCAGCCGTGAGCGTAATTGATAAAAAAACCGGTCGAGCCAAAGAAACGGTAACTACGGATAAATATGGCAGTTATTGCTTTTTGGTTACTCCCGGAAATTACACCTTGAGAGTTTCTAAAAAAGGATTTAAAACTCCCGACAAAAACAATTCCGGTAATTGGAATACTTTTTACCAAAATTCTTATATGGGAGAAGACCTTCAATTTGATTCACCTGATAAAATTGCCCTTGATTTACCATTAGAAAAAGTACAAGCAAAGGGTAACCTTTCTCGCTTTTATCCATTTTTTATCCACGTCTTTAGTTTTATTTTTTGGGTAGGCTTAATCTTTGATGTTATTATTTGTTTGTTTTATCCTCAATTATTTAATTTTATTGTTCTGGTTATCTATATTTACGTAGCTTTTTTAAAAGATATTGCTTGGAGCAAGGTGAAATGGGGCCTAGTTAATGATTTAAGGGGAGTTATCCAACCCTTTGCCGTAATTAAGCTTTTCCACCAAAGCAATCAGGCATTAGTTACTCGCACAATTGCCGATGAAGAGGGTCGTTATTTTCTGGTAGCCAATAAGGGTAATTATTTTCTTCAAGCCAATACAGTGGGTGAACAGGCTCGAGTAGGTAATCAAAGAATCAGTATTTTAAAGCGGGATTCTATTAAAGAGAGAGTGGTGGTTTAACCCAATCAAAAAGAATGAATAAAAATAAGTTAGATATGATTTTAAAATTATTATCTGAATGATTCTAATAATTGAAAGTAATAATTTCTTGACAGGAGAAAAAAGGATCTAAAAAAAGACACCCAACTCGGGTGTCTTTTATAAATATAAGGCAGATTATTCAATGAAGGTTAGGGCAACTCCGGTTTTCCCAGCGCGACCCGTTCGACCAATACGATGAATGTAATCTTCGTAACTGGCTGGTACGTCAAAGTTGATAACATGGCTCACGTTTGGAATATCAAGTCCTCGCGCAGCCACATCGGTGGCTACTAGAATTTCGATGTGATCATTTTTAAACAGTTGTAAAGCCTTTTGTCTTTGCCCATGAGATTTGTCTCCATGGATGGATTCAGATCTGAATCCCATTTTGAATAATGCTTTAGACAATTTTTCTGCCCCTCTTTTCGTCCTTGTAAAAATAAGAATTTTCTGAAAAGCAGTTTGAGCTAAAAGTTTTTTGAGAATTTCGATTTTATCATCATCCCTTCCTATCTTAACAACATCTTGGTCGATTTGAGAAGAAACTTCTTTGGTTTTAATGGAAACTGTAATAGGATCTTTTTGAAACTGCTGTACCAAGGATTCAATTTCCTTAGAAAGAGTAGCAGAAAAAAGCAATGTCTGGCGAGGTTTGGCTAGTAGAGAGAGAATGGTTTTCATATCATTGATAAATCCCATATCCAGCATTCGATCAGCCTCATCTAGAACTACATTATTAAAATGTTCCAGTCTTAAATTTTTTCTGCTAATCAAATCTTTAATTCTTCCAGGAGTTCCGATTACAATGTTGTGAGCAGAGCGAAGTTTTTCAATTTGCGGTCGAATATTGGCGCCACCAACTACCACGACAGATTTAAGTCGAAGTTCTTGAGTAAGTGCTACAAATTCTTCCTGAATCTGAATTGCCAATTCTCGAGTCGGCACCATCACTAAAAGTTTTTGTCGCGGGTCAGCCATTATTTTATTAATCATGGGCAATAAAAAAGCTCCGGTTTTGCCAGTTCCGGTATTGGCTAGTCCGATCACATCTTTCCCTTTTAAAATATGAGGAATAGTTTTAACTTGGATATCAGTTGGGTGTGTGTAGCCTCTTTTAGCTACAGCCTCTTGAAGTTGTTTATTTAAATCTAAGCTGGTAAAAAGTGCTTTTGCTACATGAACTTTTTCTTCGGGCTCAACCGGCACAATAGCTTTATTAATAAACATTTGTGGATTTATGTAAGCTCCGCGGAAGCGATTTCGAGTTCTATTTTGCTGAGGACCTCTAGGGCCTGTTGGTCGAGCACTTTTAAAGTAGGGTTTTTTTGAACCATCTCTATTACTATTTGATTGAGTTTGCGAATTTTCACTCTTTCCCTTGTATGATTTACTTCGGTAAGGGTTACTCGCTACACGCCTCTTGGCATTTTGGGCTGATTTGCCCTTGGGTTTTGTTTGGTACATTTCTATTGAAACATAAATAATTAAAAATTTATGTCGCAACTCAAAGAAATAAAATTCGCGAAAGTGTTAACATAAAAACTAATAATAACAGCAATAAAGTAGTTTGTCAATAGCACGTACAGTAATAGTGAGAGGTAACACATATTAAGCTAGGGGGTAATACCTTTAACTATAAATAACAAATGCCCTATGTATATCGAATTTTTACCTAATTTAAAGGAATTTATTTTTCTGGCAACCTGTGGATAAATGAATGGAATTTGTTTGACACACATGTTAATTTTTTATAAGATTAAATATAGAACAATAAGGCTAAAGTTTAGTCTTTTTTATATAAAAGCTCAAGCAAATACTTTAATTAACACTGATTCGAATAATAATTAAACTAAAGATTGATGCGCATCTTAATTATTTCTGATCATGCTGATCCTTTAGCAGAAATAGGTTCAAGAGAGGCAGGCGGGCAGAATATTTATGTTTTTTACCTTACAAGATTTCTTTGCAAACTTGGAATAGCGGTGGATGTTTATACTCGTTGGGATAAGAAAAATAAACGAGAGGTAATAAAATATAATTGCAATTTAAGAGTAATAAGAGTAAAAGCCGGTCCCAAAAGGTATATGCCGAGGGATAATTTTTTAAGCGTCATAGATGAATTTGCAGATAATGTTTTAAAAAGAATAGAAAAAGAAGGAATAAATTACGATGTGGTTCACACAAATTATTGGTTTTCCGGATTGATTGGACTGAAAATTTCTAAAAAAATAAAAAGGCCGATGGTTCATGTTTATCATTCCATAGGTCAAATACGTTTTGATAGTTTGAAAAAATTAAAAATTCAAGATAGCGTAAGTGATTTCTTTGGGAAAAGAAAAATTGCCGAAAAAAAGATAGCCCAAAGGGCAACTCGGATAATTGCAACTAGTCCTGTTGAAAAGAGAATTGTTAATAAGCTTTTTGAAATACCTAATCAAAAAATAGATGTAATTACAATTGGTGTTGATACTAATGTTTTCAATCCGATAAAAAAAGAAAAGAGTAGAAAATTTTTAAGGGATGATGAAAAAGAAAAAATTCTATTGTATGTGGGTAGAATTGAATGGCGGAAAGGAATTGGAACGTTAATTTATGCTTTTAAAAATGTAACTTTAAAATATCCTAATTCAAAATTATATATTATTGGCGGAGGAAAAGGTAGCGCAGCCAAAGAACTGGAAAAGGTGGAATGTGAGCATTTATCTAAAATTGCCAAGGAGTTGGATGTTGAAGATAGAGTTGTATTTTTAGGAGCAAAAAATCAAAAAATCTTAAAAAAGTATTATTCAGCAGCCGATGTCTGTATTGTTCCTTCGTATTATGAACCTTTTGGAATAGTGCCGCTTGAGTCCATGGCTTGTGGTACGCCCGTGGTAGCTTCCCGGACAGGAGGATTACAATTTTCGGTTAAAGATGGTAAAACCGGTTCTTTGGCAAAACCCAGAGATTACAATGATCTGGCTCAGAAAATAAACATAGTGTTAAAAAATGGAAAGAATTTCTATAAAGATAATTGTGTAGAGAGAGTGGCAAAACACTTTAACTGGATAAAAATTTCCCAGCAGTATGAAAAATATTTTAATAAACTAATCGAAAAATAAAATGAAGATAGCGATGTTGTCTCCTTTTGAGGAAAGTGTTCCTCCTCTTAAGTATGGCGGTACGGAATTGGTTATATATAACTTAACTGAGCAACTTGTAAAAATGGGACACGAGGTCGTTCTTCTGGCCACAGGAGATTCAAAAACAAGCGCCAATCTTGAAATCACTTTCCCAGAGGCCATAAGATTAAATGGAAATGCCCAAAATATTAATCTTAGAAACACTATTAAATTTATTGGAATAGGAAGGATTCTCGATTATTTAAATAAAAATAATTTTGATATTGTACATAACCATATTGGTTGGAGAATGCTTTTTTTTGAAAAATTATTTAATTTTCCCATGGTAACAACTTTGCATGGGCCATTGGATATTGATTACCAGCAAATNNTTTATGATGAATATAAAAATTCCAATTATATTAGCATAAGTTTAAATCAGCGAAAACCGATGCCTCATATTAATTTTGTAGCCAATGTTTATAATGGCATTGAGATTGAAAAATTCCAGCAAAATTATAATCCCCAAAATTACTTTGCTTTTTTGGGCCGAATGTCTCCAGAGAAAGGCCCTTTTCAAGCCATTGAAATAGCAAAAAAAGCCGGTGTTAAATTAATTATGGCCGCCAAAGTTGATACTGTAGACCAAAAGTTCTTTGACGAAGAAATTAGTCACCTTATAGATGGAGAGCAAATCCAGTTTATTGGAGAAGTTAATCATGGTGAAAAAGTGGATTTTTTAAAAAATGCCAAAGCCCTAATTGCTCCTATTCAATGGGAAGAACCATTTGGTTTATTTTTCACTGAAGCAATGATTTGCGGAACGCCGGTTATTGCGATGAAGAGAGGCTCGGTTCCTGAAATTATTATTGATAAAGAAACTGGTTTTATCTGCGAAAGTGTAAATGAAGCTGCAGAAAAAATAAAAGATATTCAAAGCATAGACAGAAAGAAATGTTATGAACATGTACGAGATAATTTTTCATCAGAAAAAATGATGGAGGGTTATGTTGGGGCTTATGAAAAAGTTTTGGGTGTTAAAAAATAAAAATTCCTAATATTTGTTTTATGCATTTAAGAAAATAAAACCTATTATTTTCTTTTTAAATTGACATTTGGCGCTATTTTTAGTATAATTTTTATTATTAATGATATTTTTATAAAAATATAATTTATTAAAAATATTCAGAGTAGATATGCTCAACTTTATTTCTTGATCGCAGCAGTTGTTTAATAAGCTAAAAAATTAAGTTAAACAAAATATCCTTACCTATTTGCAGATTTTTTGATTTTTGTCGAACATCTAGAAAAATGAAATAATTTTATTAGAGGCGTTTCATTAATTTAATAAAGATAAAAAAATGAAAATTGCAATGTTATCTCCTTTTGAAGAAAGTGTGCCTCCTTTTAAATATGGCGGAATTGAATTGGTTATCTATAATTTAGCCCAGCAGCTTGTGAAAAGGGGTCACGATGTCACCCTTTTGGCGACTGGGGATTCTAAGACTAGCGCTAAGCTCAAAGCTATCTTTCCGGAGTCCATAAGGATACATAAAGATATTCAAGATATTAGTGTCAGGAGCGCCATTGAGTTTATAGGAGTCAAAAGAGCGGTTAATTATTTAAATAGAAATAATTTTGACATTGTGCATAATCATATTGGTTGGTTGATGCTTCTTTTCGAAAATCTATTGAATTTTCCTATTGTGACAACATTGCATGGTTCTTTAAATGTTCCCTATCAGCAAATTATTTATGATGAATATAAAAATTCCAATTATATTAGCATAAGTTTAAATCAGCGAAAACCGATGCCTCATATTAATTTTGTAGCCAATGTTTATAATGGCATTGAGATTGAAAAATTCCAGCAAAATTATAATCCCCAAAATTACTTTGCTTTTTTGGGCCGAATGTCTCCAGAGAAAGGCCCTTTTCAAGCCATTGAAATAGCAAAAAAAGCCGGTGTTAAATTAATTATGGCCGCCAAAGTTGATGTGGTGGATAGAAAATATTTTGAAGAAAAAATAAAACCTTTAATCGATGGAGAACAAATTAAATTTATTGGAGAAGTTAATCATATTGAAAAAGTTCAATTACTAAAAAATGCCAAAGCCTTGCTTGCTCCCATACAATGGGAGGAACCCTTTGGCTTAGTTTTTGTGGAAGCTATGATCTGCGGAACGCCGGTTATTGCGATGAAGAGAGGATCTGTTCCCGAGCTAATTATAGACAATAAAACTGGATTTATTTGTAAGGATATTGATGAAGCAGTAGAAAAAATTGATTTAATTAATTCTATAAACAGAGAAGATTGCTACGAGCATGTTAAAAATAATTTCTCAGCAGAAAAAATGGCCGAGAGCTACATCGAGGCTTATAAGAAAGTTTTAAGCAGTTAAAATTAATATTATGTTTAAGGAGATGGAATTTTACAATCCAACGAAAAATGGAGATTTGGAAAAAATAAAATTGTTTACCGATGCCTATCGGGGCTCTCAATTATTTAAAGAAATAAATGTTCAACGAGATAATCACAAAGCGGTGAGTGCTTTATTTACAGATATAGATGATACTTTTTTTAAAGAGGGAAAAGAAAATTCCATGAAGGAGCTAACTGATAATTTGAAGGAAAACAATGTTCCCCTAATAGCTGTCACTGGTAATGATTACAAGAGAATATGGGATAGAATAAAAAGCGGAGAGCTTCCATATTTTGATGTGATTGTGGGTTCTGTGGGAACTGAGATATTTTTTCTTCATAAAAATGAAGATAATACCTTTGAATATAAAAGAGATGCTTATTTTGAGGATATGTTGAGTGGTGGTAACTTTGATAGGAGAGAAGTAGTTGGAAAATCAATAGAATTAATTGAAACCTTAAGCGGTGAAATGCCTGAGTGCGAATTTAATTTTCAAAATACTCAGGCAGAAGAAAGTTTTTTATTGAATCAAAGTGTTGACCATCAGCCTTATAAAGTAAGTTTTTATTTTTTTGCTGATGAAGAGTTGCTAGATAAGATAGTTGAGATTGCTTCAGGTAAATTTTCAGACAAATCAATAATTATTTGTGAAGAAATAGGTTACAATAGCAAGCTATCCGCTGAAGATAAGAAAAGAAAATATTGTTTGGATATAGTGCCATTGACCAAGGGAGATGCTGTGAATTATCTTTCAAAAATGACAGGAATAGAACAGGGAGTGGTTTCTGGAGATAGTGGAAATGACGTGCGGATGCTTTTGGATAGTAGTAATTTAAACGCTGTTTTGGTAGGGGGATATAAAAATGAAGCTTTGAAAAATATTAAAAAGGAAATTGAAGACTCTCCTCATTCAAATTGGAAGCATGGTAAAAGAAGTTTTCAAAAAATAGTTCGTGCTGATGGAACTGTGAAAAATATTTATATAGAACCGGAGCCAAACAAGCGCCAGGCGTCTGAAAGTATATTGAGAGCAGCAAGCATATTGATGAGGGCAGAAGCAATATTTAAGAAGAAAAAAGAATAGTTCTTTAAAAGGATTCTTAGTGAAATGTTTTTTTAGAGCACTCTCAAGAGAGTGCTTTAAAATTGACAATTTTTTTAATTTTGTTAATATGAAATATATAGTGAATGTTTGGTAAACAANNAATATGGAAATACTAACTCCAAAACAAAAAATTGTCTTGCAGGCTATCAAAAGTTACTATTTGGAAAATGGCATTATGCCAACTATTAGAGAGATAAAGGATGAGGCGGGGAGCTTGGGATTAAAATTGAAAAGCTTGAGAAGTTTTTTTAACTATTTGAATGACCTAGAGGAAAAGGGATATATCGAAAGGTCCTCAGAAGAAAGGGGAATTGAATTAAAGGGACTTAATCAAAAAATGTTTGTGGATGTGCCAATTTTGGGAATGGCGAACGCGGGAACTGCTTTAGCTTTTGCTGATGACTACATAGAGGGCTATCTTAAAGTTTCTAAAAGTATCGTCAGGAATAAAGATGTTTTTGCTATTCAAATTTCGGGAACTTCTATGAACAAGGCAAAAGTAAACAATAAAAATATTTGTGATGGAGATTTTGTTTTAGTGGAAAAAACTGATGAATATGTGTATGGAGACAAAGTTTTGGTGGTTATTGACGGATTGGCTACAGTGAAGACTTATAGAATTTTTGATGAAGATAATATTGTTTTGGCGCCCGAGTCCACCGATAAAAAGCATCAACCTATTTTTTTGACCAAAGATGATAATTTTATAATTAGCGGTAAAGTTATAGATATTTTAAAAATAAGATAGTTTTTCTCGTTGGTTGTCCAAAAATAATTAACTAATTAAACAGTTAAAAATATGGATAATACAGCAATAACTTTATTTAAAGAAAAAAAAGTAAGAAAAACATTTTTTCAAAAAGAGTGGTGGTTTGCGATTGAGGATATGATTGAAGTTTTAACCAGAGCTTCTAATCCTGGCAAATATCTTGAAGAGATAAGGAGGCAAGATTCTGAGCTGGTTAAAATAATGGATGAGAGAAGTAAAGAATTTAAACAGCCACGTTTTTTAAATGTTATTACTCACGAAAGGAAAGAGAAATTATATTGCTGGAACACAGAAGGAATTTTGCGCTTAGTTCAATCTATCTATTCACCCAAGGCAGAGAATTTCAAAAAACTTTTAGCCAAAATTGCTTACGAAAGAATGAGGGAGACAGACGATCCAGAGCTAGCCACCAAAAGAACCAGATTATTATATAAATCCAAAGGTTATTCAGATGAATGGATAAAAAGAAGAATGCATGGCATTGCTATTCGCGAAGAACTTACGGATGAGTGGAGAAAGAGGGGCGCAAAAGAAAGTAAAGATTATAAATCACTTAGCAAATCAATTACCAGAGCTACCTTTGGAATGACACCCAGGCAGCATAAGAAAGTTAAGGGGTTAAAAAAAGACAACCTGAGAGATCATATGAACGATTTGGAATTGATTTTTGCCATGTTGGGAGAAAGATCGGCTATCGAGATTCATCGGCAAGAAGAAACCAGGAGTTTGAGTAAATTAAAAAAAGATGTGAGAATAGGGGGAAAAATTGCCAGAAGCGCCAGAGAAGAATTGGAGAAAAAATTAAAACATTCTATCGTAACTAAAAATAATCTTTTGGACAAAAGCAAAAGAATAAAAAAATAAAATTTATGATTATATTTATAAATGGATCAATTAACGCTGGCAAAAGTACAGTGGCAAATTTGTTGGCGGAAAAAATGGACACCACTGCGGTGGTGGAAATAGACAGATTTCATGAGTTTATTCCTTGGATGTCAGCCTCAGAGAGTGTTTTGATTAACTTAGAAAACGCTGTATTGGTAATTAGAAATTTTTACAAAAGAGGTTTTAATGTAATTGTACCTTACCCTCTTTCTAAGCGAAATTATGATTATTTAATGGAAGAATTAAAGGATATCGCTGATGATATTTCTATCTTTACTTTAAATCCTGACTTAGAAGGAGTGCTTAAAAACAGAGGAAAAAGAGAATTGACCGAAGCAAAAAAAGAAAAAATTAAGTATCATTACTCTACAGGAATTAACAATCCTGCTTTTGGAAAAGTTATAAATAACACCAAACAAAAACCAGAAGAAACCGCAGGAGATATTTTGGATTTTATAAATTTGGATAATAAATATTGAAATATAAACATTTAATTTTTAATGAAATGAAAAAAGTTAAAAATACAAAGATAGCTCTTTTTGAGGGTAAAAGGGTGCGAAAAATTTTATATAATGGTGAATGGTGGTTTGTTATTAATGATACTATTGAGATTTTAACTGGTTCCAGTGATCCAGCTCAATATTTCAAGAAATTAAAAGAGCGAGATAAAGAGCTTGCAAAATTAATTGCTAAAGGAGGGGTACAATTTGTACCACCCCTTATGTTGAAAGTAGAAACACAAGGCGGCAAGCAAAAAATGTATTGCTGGAATACAGAAGGTATTCTCAGGCTCATTCAGTCTGTCCCATCACCGAAAGCTGAGCCATTTAAAATTTGGTTGGCAAAAGTTGGATATGAACGTATAAAAGAAATTGAAAATCCGGAATTGGCCGCAGAAAGAGCCCGAGAAATTTATCTGTCCAAGGGCTATAGTAAAGATTGGATTGAAAAAAGGATGCGAGGCATTGAAGTGCGTGCAACATTGACCAATGAATGGAAAGATAGGGGCGCTAAAAAGGGTGTTGAATACGCTATTTTAACTAATGAAATTTTGCGAGGAACTTTTGATATGTCTGTGGAGGATTATAAAAATTTTAAAGGATTAAGTAAAGAAAATTTGCGTGATCATATGGATGATTTAGAATTAATCTTGACAATGTTAGGTGAAGCGACAACTACAAGAATTCATAAGGATAGGGATTCTAAGGGATTTGTAAAATTAAAAGAAGATGCTCAGGAAGGCGGAGCGGTGGCAGGTAGTACCAGAAAAGATATAGAAAAAAGAACAGGCAGGAAAATTTTTACCAAAAAGAACTTTATTAATTTGAGTAGCAGGACAAAATTAAAAAGATGAAACCAAAAATTATTATCAAAGGAAAATTTTATCCAAAAGATATAAATGTAGATTTTTCTAATTCTTCTAATAGAAAAATAGATTTTGAGATTGAAAATAAAATTGATAAAAAGTGGAAGGAATATGAGGGGGAAAAGAAGCAAGAGGGCGGCATGATCTGGGATGCGGTAACTTATAGGTTAGAGGATTTGAAAGTAAGAGAAAATAAATTAAATATCACGCTGGGCGAAATTAAGTATTCCAAAAGAATTGGAGCTAGATGGTTTCTGGATAAGCTTGAAAAGTTGGGCGAGAAATATTATCCAAGGGGTGTATATTTAGCATCTATAGTTAAGACGAAAGATGAATGTTATGTTATGGGAGATTTAAGTGGAAAGACATTGGTTTTAAGTGATGTAAGTCTTGTGGGTGGAGTGTTGTCAAAAGATGAAGGAATTATTGAGAAATCAGATGATATTTTTAAGGCACTGCAAAGAGAAATCAAAGAAGAACTGAATATTAATAAAGAAAATCTGGAAGATATTTATTTGAAAGCGGTTATTTTAACAGAACGTCTGGCAATTGGTTTTATTTTCTGTGTGAATTTAAATATGAATATGGAAAATGTCCAAAGTAATTTTATTGTTAATGATGAGTTTGTGGCAGTAAAAGGTTACGGAAAAAAAGAAATTAAAGATATTTTAAAATCAATGAGTGGAGCCAGGGCATTGGTAGGAGAATTAATTTAGATGTATTTATGTTAGATCAAAAATTACTCAATAAAATAAATTTAACTTACAATCTTGGCGGAGAGGTTGAATTTTTAAGTGTAGTTAATAAGGGATTTTTATCTGAAAATTATATTTTAAAAAATAAACATAAGAAGTTCTTTTTGAAGAAATATCGTCCTTTCGGTTTGGCAAGATTAAAAGAGGTGCATCAAGTTAAGAAATTTTTTAATAATCAGAAGATCCCAGTAATAATGCCCCTAAAAACTGAAAGCAATAAAACATTTTTTAAATTTAAAAATAATTACTTTTCTTTATTTCCTTTCATAGACAAAAGGCAGGTTGATGTAAATAAAATTAATAAAAAAGAACTTGAGAGTTTTGTTGAATTATTAGTCAAAATTCATTTGTTAAGCAAAGATAATTGTCCAAAATTAGTGAAAGAGAGAGGTTTAAGCTGGGATAAGAAAATTTCTTTGGAAAAATCTATAAATATTTTGAATATAATCGAAAAGAATAAAACAAAAACAGCGTTTGATAGGGAGGTTAAAAAATATTTAACCAAAAAGATAAAATTAATTAATGAGAATAAAATTAAATATAAAGATTTAGGGCTAAAAGCGATCACTTGGTTCATGGAGATTTTCATGAGGAAAACTTATTTTTCGATAAAAATGGCAAAGTTGTGGCAGTTTTTGATTGGGAAAAAACTAATACATATCCTCGAGTGTTGGAAGTTTTTAGGGCTATGTGGTTTCTTTGTTTTTATGACGGCTATTCAGGTAAAAGATTTAAAAGAGCTAAAATATTTCTTAGAAAGTACGATGAGACTTATCCTTTAAATAAGAAGGAACTGAGAAACGGTATAGAGGCATGGTATCTTAATCAATTACATAGTGCGTGGGTTTTGGACGAAGTATATATTAAAAATAACTCAAGGGTGAAGGTTTTATTTAAAAGTTATGTTACTTTTTTAAATTATCAGAGTAAAAATTTAGAAAAATTTTCTGAGAGAATTTTAAATCTTTTTTAATTTATTTTTTGATTAATGTTATAATATAAATATGAAAAAGATAACTTATATAACTATAGTTATTTTAGTAGCTGTATTAGGAATTGCATTCTTATTATGGTGGTTAAATTTGAAAAATAGTCCAGAAAAACCATCTTCATCTTATGAACACTCGGATTTAAACTCAGCCTTATTGAGTCCGGAGACTAATTTGGAAAATGAAAATAAAAACGATGAGGAGGCAAAAGAGGATTTCCAAATGCCTCTAGATAGAGCAAGCGAGAGAATTACTAAAAAGCCTTTTGGAAAATTTGTAACTCCTAAAAATTCCCCAGTTAGTCCGGAAAAATTTTATGGTTATCATACAGCAGTAGATTTTGAAATTTTTCCCGAAGAGGAAAGCGTGGAAGTTTCCATTAGAACTGTCTGCTCAGGAAAACTGTTGGAAAAAAGATTAGCTACGGGATATGGAGGAGTAGCTGTACAGTTTTGTGAATTAGATGAATCTCCCATAACTGTAGTTTATGGACATTTAAATTTAAGTAGTATAAAAATTGCAAAAGGCGATAATGTAAACGTGGGAGAAACATTGGGAATTTTGGGAAAAGGTTACAGCGATGAAACGAGCGGAGAAAGAAAACATCTTCATTTAGGTTTTCATAAAGGTGCAGGAATTAATATCTTGGGTTATGTCCCTAAAGAGTCAGATTTATCAAATTGGTTGGATCCAATGTTGTTTTTGAAATAATTTTTTTGCATGGGCTCATTTCTATTTGCAGATGAGTTTTTTATTTTTGGTAAATAAATGAAAGCAATCCATTGTTTAAACGTATTATTAATATATAGATATAATAAATTAATAATAAATAAAAATATGAAATGTCCAATATGCCAAGTAGATTTGATGATGACCGAGAGACAAGGAATAGAAATAGACTATTGCCCTAAATGTCGAGGAGTGTGGCTGGATAGGGGTGAGTTGGATAAGATAACGGAAAAATATTTAAACGAAGCCAACCAAGCCTCGAGAGAATATTTAAAAGAAAATAAAGATCAGGAAAGAAAGTTTCATAACGAAAGATATGAGGAGCATGGGAAAAAAGACAGTGCTTATCATGCTGACAATGATTATCACCACAGAAAGCATAAGAAAAAGGGACTCTTGAAAGATTTATTTGATTTCTAATTTTACTCAATGATTGAAATAAAATTAAAAAATACGCGTATTATTAAATATAAGATGAAAAATTATATATTTGTTTTAATTTTTTAAAGACAAAATTTATGATGGGAACATTTTGTAACACAAACTGGGGTTGGGGATTAGGATTCGGTTGGTTTTTTATGCTTATATTTTGGGGCCTTATCATCTGGGCTATTATTTACTTGGCCAAAAATCTATCCAATGAAAACAGGGTGAGTTTTAAAAATAAAAAAGCTTTTAATATTTTAAAGGAACGTTACGCTAGGGGAGAAATATCCGAAGAAGAGTTTGAAAAAATGAAGAAAAATTTGCAATAATTAGTTTTTTTATTGACTTGATGTTTAGAAATATGTTAAGATATTTTGGATAATAACTTACATTTTGTTTTAATGAATAAAAAATTCAAAGAAAAGAAGAGCTCCAATAAAAATTTTTCAAAAAAAACTACTAATAAAGAAATAAAGGCCAAAAAGCCCAAGCTTAACTCTCGTCAACTTGTTTCAAATTTCAGTAAATTAAATAAATCTTTTTTAAATCGAATAACTTGTAGAACTAACTTAAAAAGAGATATATCCATTATTTTATCAGCTATTTTTATAATAGCCTTTTTTTTGGTTTTGGGACAATATATCGCCTCAATTGATGCGCAAGTTAAAAATAAGGAACTGACTGCTTCTTATAATGAAAAGCTTTTTGATCAGTTCGAAGATGAGAATGCTAAAAATATTGAAATTATTCAAGATGCGTTGGATACCAGCCAGTGGAAAGAATACCAAAGTCCTTGGTACGGATTTAAGATAAAATATTCTCAGAATTGGAAAGCTCCTGTAGTTCGACCTTATTCTCGTTTTTCTTCCGCGATTTATAGAGTTTCTTTCTTGCCTAATGATAAAGAAAGTAAAAGTAGTATCGTTGGTTTTGATGTGGCAATTTATGATATGTCCAAAACCAAGGAATTATTTCAGACGGATGAATTTCCCAAACTAAAAGACCCTGCTTTGCAAGAATCTATTCAATGTAAAAATATCGAAGGGCATTTCCTGGAAACAGGCGATTACCCCGCAGAAGAGATTTACATTCCAGCGGCAGATGATTGTTATAAATCAGCTTTGTTTTTTAGCGTAGTGAGCGGACAATATATTTACAACATAGTTCCTAAAATAAAAGAAGGGACAATATTGGAAAATGATTTAATGGTGGAAGTAAGTGATAAATTGCCTGAATTTTTTGCGTCCGTATCATCTTTTGAAAATATAGAAATCGTAAGACCCAAGCCTAAGGCGATTGCGCCCAAAATAACAGCTCCCAAGCCGGCTTCATATAAAATAGATCAGTTTGGCAGATTGGTTTGTGAGAAAAAAGACGATAAACCATCTAAAAGCAACCAAGGAAAAGGCAAACATTTAGACATGGAATGTTGTCTTGACCCGGATGAATATCCAAATCCTCATTGCTACTATGACCCTGGTAAATATGGAAAATATCTTAAATAGAATAACGTTATTTTTGGAATTTAGGATTTTTGGAATTTGAATATATGAAATGTCAAAATCCCAATTTCCAATATCAAATAAATAATTAAATGACCCAATGTATAAATTGTTTGTAAATTTGGATTTATGATTTTATTATAAATTTGACATTTTAATTTCGATATTTATAAATGTAATAATAAAATAATTTTTATTCACTTTATAAACCTTACAGACTTTATAAACTTTAGAAAATACTTCGCGGATTGCTAAGTTCTTTAAAAAATAGTATTATAGATACGATGTATAGTGTAAAAATAGAACAATTTGAAGGTCCGTTGGATCTACTTTTGGAGCTGATAAACAAGGAGAAGATGGATATCACCAACATAAGCCTGGCTCAAATAGCTGATCAGTATTTAGATTACTTGGAAAAAAAGAAAGATATTAATCTTGTTAATCTGGCTGATTTTTTGACTGTGGCGGCTAGATTAATATTAATAAAGTCTAAAGCTTTATTGCCTCTTTTAGATTTAAGCACTGAAGAGGAGGAAGAAATTTTTGATTTAGAAAAACAATTAGAAGAATACAAAAAATTTAAATTAATAGCGCCTGAGATTGAAAAAATCTTTAATAGTAAAAATCAATCTTTTTCAAGAGATGATATAATTGAAATAGAGCCTCAATTTGCTCCACCCGAAGGAATAGGCGGCAATGAACTGGCTTCAATTTTTGAAGATATTTTGGGGCAAATTCCAGTTTTTGAAAAATTGGAAGAAGAGCGAATGATAAAAGTCATTTCTCTAAAAGAACGAATTGACAGCTTAAAGGAAATGTTAAATAAGAAAGCGGAATTTACTTTTAGCGAGCTGGTGAAAAAAGGCGGAGATAAGGTAGAGGTGATAGTTTCTTTTTTGGCTATTTTAGAGATGGTTAAAAGAAGAATCGTAGTGGTTGAGCAGGGAGAAATTTTTTATGAAATTAAGTTAAAGAAAAATACCTAAAACCCGTCAGTCGTGACTGACAGGTTAAAAACCCTTTATTCATTCATGACCGACAGGTTCAAAATAATATGGAAAAAGAAAAAACAAAATCAATAATAGAAAGTATTTTGTTTGCTCGTGGCGAAGAAATCAGCCTTTCGCAGTTGGCAAAAATAATCGAAATAAAAAAAGAAGAAATTTTACCAATAGTTGAAGAATTAGTGGCGCAATACAGAGAAGAAAAAAGAGGTTTCTCAATTGTGAGAAATGGAGACAATATCCAAATGACGACTAATCCCCAAAACGCTGAATTTGTAGAAAAAACTATCAAGAAAAATCTTCAAGAGAGCATGAGCCGGACAGCTCTAGAGGTTCTGGCGATTGTTGCTTACCGTGGCCCTGTTTCAAGGGCAGATATTGAAGCAATCAGGGGAGTTAATTCCAGTTTTACTTTGAGAAATTTATTAATGAGGGGTTTAATCGTAAAAGCCACTAACGAAAATGACCAGCGTGGTTATTTGTATAACATTTCTACAGAATTTATAAAAAAAATGGGAATGGAAAAAATAGCAGATTTGCCAAATTATGAGAGTTTATCGAAAGATGAACGCGTAGAATCAATTATTAATTTAAATGTCCAAAATCAATCATAGTATGCTAAAAAAAATATTTTCAATAAAAATATTAGGAGGAATATTTTTTGTATTTTTTTGCGGATTTGTTTTTTACAAAGGTGCTTTTTTAATTGATAAATTATTAAAAGACGAAGAGTCGCAAAATGAAGAAAGTATGGCTCCAATGGTGAAGGGCGAGTCGGATGAAAAAGTGCTTCCATCGGAAGAGAATCTTCTTAATAAACATAGTTTCCCAGTTGCCTCTTATCTGCCTGTAAAAAAAGCACAAGCTTCTGAGTTGGATGTATTCAGGGCTCATTCTTCTGTAATTTTAGATGCCGATAGCGGAACGATTTTGCATTATGAAAATGGAAAAGAAGAGCGTCAAATTGCATCTTTAACCAAAATAATGACAGCTGTGCTGGTGGTAGAAAAAATAAAAGATCTAGATAGGGAGGCGGTTACCATTGATGAAGAAGCAGTTTATGCTGATGGAACAAAGATTGGCTGTCCATCCTCAGGAAATTGCATCGGTACTCGTTTAAAGGTGGGAGAGGTAATTTCAGCTAGAGCACTTTTAAAGGCGATGCTCATGAATAGCGCCAATGATTCGGCTATTGCGCTTAGTAAGCATATTGGCGGAACTCAAGAAAACTTTGTCGAGATGATGAATGATAAGGCAAAAGAGTTGGGACTTAAAAATACTAATTTTTGCACTGCCTCCGGGCTGGAAATTGACGGAAGGGAATCAGAGTGTTATTCAAGTGCTTATGATATTGCTAGAATTGCCGCTTTTTCAATGAAATACAAGGTGATTTGGGATACTTTTAAAATCAGAGATACGGTCGTGTATTCTATGGATGGAAAAATATCTCATGACATAATGAATACGAATCGTTTATTGGATGAAATGCCTGAATGCTTGGGAACAAAAACCGGCTTTACTCCGCTGGCGGGCAAATCTTTGATGTTAGCTGCTCATGATAGCACTAAAAAACATAAAATTATTGCAGTGGTTTTAAATGATCCATATATGTGGGAGGATATTAAGGAGATGACTCATTGGGCTTTTAATTCTTATGTTTGGCAGTAATTTTAAATAAAATATTTTTAAATAATGATAATTTTATTCACGGACACTGTGAACTGTGAACCGTGAACTAAAAACTAATTTGTATGATAAGAATAGCTTTGACCGGAGGAGGAACGGGCGGACATATTTTTCCTTTGATTGCGGTAGTGGATAAAATAAGAGAAAAAAATAGTAGTGTAGAATTTTTGTATTTGGGATCGGGGGCTGATTTGGAAAATAAAGTCATGAATGAAAATTCTATTAATGTTAAATATATCATGAGCGGAAAAATGAGAAGATATTTTTCGTTTCTTAATTTTTTGGACTTTTTAAAGTTGCCTATCGGTTTAATTCAGGCGCTTTGGCATCTTTTTTGGTATATGCCGGATGTTATTTTTTCCAAAGGGGGATATGTATCGGTTCCGGTGGCTTTTGCGGCTTGGCTTTATATGATTCCTATTTTAACTCACGAATCCGATGCTATGCCTGGCTTGGCTAATAAGATCATCGGTACGATGTCTCAAAGAATTGCCATCTCTTATCCTAGTACCAGAAAATATTTTCCTGAAAGTAAAATTTTATTAACCGGTAATCCTGTTAGAGATGACATTGATAAGGGCGATAAAGAGGTTTTTATAAAAAAATTTGCCCTAACTCAATCTAGGCCGATTATTCTTATTTTGGGCGGAAGCCAAGGCGCCCAGAACGTTAATGTGGCAATTACGAATATTTTAGATGATTTAGTAAAAATTGCTCAAATTATTCATCAAACAGGAGCGGATAAATATGAACAAACTATAAAAATGGCCAGAAATGTTGGAATAAAAGAAGGGCGAGATGGCTATCATCCTGTGCCTTTTCTTGATATTTCCGATATGAAAAATGCTTTAAGCGCTGCGGATATTATTATAAGTAGGGCAGGGGCGAACTCTATCTCAGAAATAGCTGCCAACGGGAAGCCTGCTATTTTAATTCCCTTGTCTACTGCCGCCAATAATCACCAAGGGATGAATGCTTATTTTTTGGCTGAAAAGGCCGGGGCAATAGTTTTGGAAGAGTCTAATATTGGCAGAAACATGCTGATTTCAAATATAGAAAAAATCCTCAATGATAACGAACTAAGAGAAAAATTATCAAAAAATATAAAAGAATTTTATCACGCGGATGCATCTGAAAAGATTGCGCAGGGTGTTCTTGATTTAGCTGGATAAGAAGTATATCATAGAATATAATAGTAACTCCTCACTGAATCTTATAAAAAAGCAGATATGTCTTTGCGAGGAAGGTACTCCTGACGTGGCAATCCAGCAGGAGTATGTTTAATTGAGAGCTCTATCTTTCTGGACTGCCGCGCAATTTGAGAGTACTCAAATTACTCGCAGAGACGGGAAAAAGATATGAAAGAAAGTTAGCGAAGAGTTACATATAATTTTTGTTGTATAAATTTACAATATTATGGAAAAGCAAAAAATTTATATAATAAGCATCGAGGGGGCTGGGACTTCAGCTCTGGCCGTAATATACAAAAATTTAGGAAATTTTGTTATGGGCTCAGACGAAGGAGACCATTTTTATGGCGATGTTTTAAAAAGAAACGGCATCGATGTTTTTGATTCTTACAATGCAAAAAATGTTCCTAAAAATATAGATAAAGTCGTTTATTCAACTTGTGTAAAAGAAGATAATCCAGAGTTAAAAGAAGCCATTCAGCGAGGAATTCCCACCTTGAGTTATCCAGAAGCCTTGGCCGAAATATTTAATCAAAAAATGGGAATTGCTGTTTGTGGAACACACGGCAAAACTACCACTACAGCTATTTTGGCTACTGTCTTTAAAGAATTAGGATTAAAGCCCAGCGCTTTAGTGGGAAGCAAAGTGAAGGATTGGAAGGGTAATAGTTTGGCGGGAAGCGGAGATTATTTTATTATTGAGGCGGACGAATATCAAAATAAGTTGAAAAGCTACAACCCTTGGGCTGTAATTTTAACCAGTGTTGATTATGATCATCCTGATTTTTATGAAACTTTTGATGATTATAAGCAGGCCTTTATTGATTTTGTAAAAAAAATACCGCGCCACGGTTTTTTGGTATATTGCAATGATGATAATGATGTAGTGAAGATTGCCAAAGAGGCTAGTTGCCAAAAAATCAGCTATGGATTTTCCCAGGGGAGTATGTGTAAAATTGAAAATTTTGAATTTCAAATCAATAATTTTCAAATTAACAATAGTGTGGGACAATCATTTGAAGTTTTTTACAAAGATAAATCTTTGGAGAAATTTAAAATCGCTCTTCCTGGCAAACATAATGTGCTTAACGCCACCGCAGTAATTGCGCTTTGCCATAAATTTAATTTAAATAGCCTTAGAATAGCGGATGCTCTAAAAACCTTTCGAGGGACCGTAAGAAGATTTGAATATATCGGAGAGAATAAGGGAGCGATCTTAATTGATGATTATGCCCACCATCCGGAAGAAATAAAAACTACCCTAAAAACGGCACGAAATATTTTTCCGCAAAAAAATATTATTACCATTTTTCATCCGCATTCATTTAGTCGAACAGAAGCGTTATTAACGGATTTTTCTCAGAGTTTCGAGAACTCTAATGAGGTTATAATTTTAGATATTTATGGAAGCGCACGAGAAGCTTCTGGTAATGTCAGCTCACGTGATTTGGTAAGGTTGATAAATAGATATGATCCTCAAAAATCCCAGTATATTCCTACTATTGATGAGGCGCTCCAGGTTCTTAAGGAGAAAATAGGAGAAAATGATTTGGTTATTTCCATGGGAGCGGGTGATGTCTGGAGGGTAACACATGGACTTAAAAATAAATACAAAGCATAAAATATTTTCCTTTGTTGTTTCAATAAAGTAGAGACGTCTATATCAGTACGTCTCTTTTTATTCGTGTCTTTGCGAGAAAAGCACTCCTGACGAAGTAATCTAGGATTTACAGTATCTTTGGGAATTCCTGGACTCCTGCCCGCAGTGCACAAGCGTTGCAGGCGTGGCCACGCAATTTGAGAGTACCCCAGCTAGTCAACGGGGTAAACTTAAATTACTCGCAGGGACAGACTCTATTTTTTAGACGAAGTAATGCCTCTATTTCTACTTTTGTATTTTTTAGGCGTGCTAAGATGTTATCCGTGTGGTATAATGTAATTAGGGAAGATTTAATTTTTTAA
>DNVQ01000053.1 GCA_003507475.1 Candidatus Moraniibacteriota bacterium
AGTGACAAATGTTTTTTGATTTAAATAAATTCCGATGAGCGCAATAAAAGTCCAATAAATTATTCTGGTATACGGAAAATTTTCAAGAAACATTTTTCGATATTTTAAATTGGGTAATATGAAAATAAAAAATAATTGTATTACAACGAGCAGCCAAAAAGATTGAGCCATAAAGATGGCATGAAAAAAAGCTTGTTGGTTGGCGGTGGTTAGACTGAGGGGTAATGCTTGGCGTGTTACTTGAATTAGTCCAGAGTTTAATGCCGAGTTGTAAATTTTTTCTGCTGAATCAATTTGATTTTGCCATATGTATGGCAGGGCAACAATACTCGGGATAATTGCGCAGAAAAAAAGAAACAAATATCCCCAGAGCACGCCGATCGCTGATTTGAATATGTTGTTGGTATTTTTTAATATGAATAATCCCAGCAAAGATAATATTAAAAAAGCGGTTACTTGTATGCCCATTGTTATTCCTGGCTGGGTGGAAAATTGTGGAAATTTAAAAAATAGAGAAATGAAATTTTGCGGTTCAGTTGCAATGTATGAGATGGCAGTGACTTGATTGTCTTTTGAAAATAAATCAATGACAGGCGGTAGTAAAATCAGAATAAAAGATGGTAGCAAAAAATTCCAAATGCGGTCGATTGTCTTTCTGGTCAGCAGCAAGAGAATTAATGTGAAAAATAAAAAAAGTGAAAAATAAAATAATGGAAAATGCAGATAGGTTGTTTCCCATCCAAAAATAAAACCTGATGGATCTGGATTTGAAAAAAATTCTAAAAATGTTCTCATCAAGACTAAAGCAAAAAGAGAAGCCGCAACTTTTTGAATGGAAAGTGGATTGTCATTCTCAAAGAAATTTTTGATAAAATTTGACATATGTTTCGAATAGCTTATCTTTAAGTAGTAATCAATATATTACATTTATTATGCGACTTAAAATTGAAAATATCAAGGAAAATCCTGTTAATTTGCTTCGAAGAGCTGGGTATGCTTTTCAGCGAAGAGAGCAGGACGAAATGAGCTTTATAAGGCCTATGGCGCGAAGTGGATATCCTAGGTTTCATATGTATGCGCATCTTGAAGGTTTGGCGCTTGTGATTAATTTTCATTTGGACCAAAAAAAGGAGACATATGGACAGGGAACCAGACATCATGGGGAATATGAGGATGAAGGTGCACTTCAAACAGAAGCTCAACGAATTCAAAAATTACTAGTTTGAGGCTTGTCTAATTAAGATATTTGGTCTATACTCTTAATATTGTGATTAATGCCCAGGTGGCCCGCCTCGCGTCGACGAGCGGTCGTCTCCGCGAGTCGAGGCGGGTGGAATTGATAAAATAAAGAAATGAGTGGATTTGTTTATATCTTGCTAAGTCTAAAAGATGGCAAAACCTATGTGGGCTCTACTGATGATTTAATTAAGCGCTTAAGAGAACATCAGAGAGGATTAGTTAAAAGCACAAAAAATAGACTTCCAATAAGATTGCTTCTGGAGATGAAATTTAAAACTCTAGAGGAGGCGAGATACATGGAAAAATATTATAAAAGCTCAGCAGGAAGAAAAAAGCTAAAGCTTTTGTTAAAAGACAAATTATAGATTAATGCCGCGGTGGTGGAATTGGTATACACGCCAGTCTTAGGAACTGGTGGGGCAACCCGTGCGAGTCCGAGTCTCGCCCGCGGCACACTACATACAAAGAACCTAGATGAAAAAAATAATCATAGAACAAGAAAATGCTGGACAACGCATTGATAAATTCCTTGCAAGGGAGTTTTTTTTGTATTCTCGGGTAGAAATCATTAAAAAAATAAAAAAAGGTGAAGTTGTGGTTAATGGTAAAGCAATAAAGCCTAGCTATGTTTTAGAAGAGGGAAATGTGATAATGCTGGAAGACTTTTCAAGGAAAGAAAGTGACAATGATCTTTTTGCTAATAATGATATTCAGCTGGATATTTTATTTGAAAACAAAGATATCGTTGTTATTAATAAACAAGCAGGTTTGCAAGTCCATCCAAGTTTTAATGAAAAGAAAAATACCTTGGTCAATGCTCTTTTGGCTCGTTATCCTCAAATTATTAACGTGCACGATGGCAGTATTGGCGCTGAGCTTAGGCCTGGTATTGTCCATAGGCTTGATAAGGACACTTCAGGGGTTATGGTAATTGCACGCAACACGGAGGCTTTTAATGCGCTTAAGGAAAATTTTAAGAATAGAACCGCCGAAAAGCAATATTTGGCTATAGCAAAAGGAATTTTTGTTGAAAAAGAGGGGATTATTGAAAAATCGATTGCAAAATCGTCTAGTTATAAAAAACAAATTATTGCCCGTAGTAATACGAAGACTGTTATTAGGCCAGCGGAAACACATTTTAAAGTTTTAGAAGAAATTGGAGAATATTCTTTTGTTGAAGTTATGCCAAAAACAGGCAGAACTCATCAGATTAGAATACATCTTGCCTCAATCGGGCATCCAATTGTTGGGGATAATATTTATGGCAAAGAAGATGAAAATTGCGTATCAAGACAGTTGCTTCATGCTGAAAAATTGAAATTTTCTCTTTTTAATAAAGAATATGATTTTGCAGCACCCCTGCCACAAGATTTTAAGGATTTTTTAGAAAAAATTTCCAAAGAGAGATAATTATTAGGACTTACGCATTTTCTCAACTATTTTCTAGCGAAGTCGAGCGAAATGAAAGTACTCTTTCAATTTCCGAGCGAGCGACGAAAAGCTCATTTCTTATTTGGCACGCTTTTGGACAAATACTCAATATCCAAAAGCTCAAAGAGTTGCTGTCGCCAACCTGCCTACCGGCAGGCAGGCAATTGGCCAAAAAAGAAATGTTTCGAAACGCGCAACTTTTGTAAATTAT
>DNVQ01000027.1 GCA_003507475.1 Candidatus Moraniibacteriota bacterium
GGGCGTCTCATCTCATCTACATAAAAATATTTTCAACATTACTCCTATCTTCTTCCCATCTTTGCGGATTAGTTCTAATATACTCTCTGATTTTATTTAAAGATTCATCATCACGAATAATATGGTCGTAAAATCTAGATTGCCAGGCAAAATCAAAATATCCAGCTTTCCAAATCTTTTTTGTGCAAATAGATTTTATTTGGTTTATTACTGAACCTAACNNCCGAATTATTGATGTTTGTAACCATTCTTTTTTAACAATCTCCCCAATTTCATTTAATTTCATCTCTCCGTTTATAATTTCACCAAAAAATTCTTTATGATCCTTTGTGCAAATAGTGACAAAATACATTCCATTTTGACTATAATCATAACCTTTTAATCTGGCAGATTTAATTTTATATTTGTTTTGAAATTTATCTGTCATTTTAGTAAAAGAGACGCCCCACCGGGGCGTCTCTACAAACAATCTATTGATTAATTTTCCTAAATATCTTTTTTCCTACCCAGATCAAAAATATGATCAGAAGAACAAATGGAATCAACGATGGAATTCCCACGATAATAAATCTGATAATATTATTAGCAAAAACTTGAATGTTGGAAATAAGCTCTTTGACTGATTCTTTCACTACTTGCCATGGTCGCCAACCTTCATTAATCGGAGTCACAGTCACATCTTCAGTCAGATTAACAGTAATTGTAGACATATCTGTTTGGTTATCCATGAATCTAATCCTTCCTTCCAATCTTTCAATCTCTCCTCTTACTCTAGCTATTTCTCTGGTTGTTGATAAGATATCATCAATTTTCCCCGCCGTATCAAGGATTTTTACAAAACTTTCTTCTTCCGCTTTTTTATTTTTTAATTGAGCTTGCAAATCAGTATATTCCTCAGTCACATCTTGNNTCAACTGGCACCCTCACTGTTAGAAATCCACTCTTTTGCCCCTTAACCACTTCGTAAAAATTAGTAGAAAAAACTTCTCCTCCTTTTTGTTTGACAATATTAGAAATTTCTCCTGCTGCCCGGTCAGCACTGCCAACTTTCAGACTTAAATCTCCATTTTTAATAACTTTTTTATCAATAGCTTGGGATTCTTCTTGAGGCGCTACTTCCATAAAATTATCCGTAGCTACCTCATTTCTCATCATCTTACTTTCCGGTGCCACACCCACAGAGCTCTCACTACTGATTATCGAATCACCACCTGTCATAGGAACACCTAAATCATAACTGCCTTCTCCTATCATATTTCCATTTTTTGTTCCGTAAATATTAGCTTTTCTTGGTTGAGAATTAATTCCGAAAAATAAAGAAAAAAGACTATAAATTAAAATCAAACCCACAATAAATCCTCCTACTTTTAATATTTTTTTTGTTTTTTCGTCTTGATAGACCATATTTTTAGATTAATTTTTTAGTAAATTTATTATATCACAAACATTGACATTGTCTAAGTTTATATCTAAACTCAATAGAGATAAAAAATCGACAGTACATTTAATAAACCCCAAATCAAAGGTGTAAAAATGAGTATGCCCGTATCCACGATCGCGATCTCCTTAGACGCAGAACAAAAAAAATTATTAATAACCGCCAATTCACAAGGAACAATACTCATAAATGAAAATTCAAAAAATCATTGGGCCAGTGCATTAAATATGCTCAAGCTGCTTTTGTATGACCTCTATTATAGTCACGGGATCAAAAATCCAAGAAAAGAAGCCATCAAAACCATCCTTGAAATAGAAATAAAAGAGCAACGGACGACTGTAAAAATAGAAGTCCACAATGATTTGAGAATAAAATTCCCGAGACAAGAATATTGGGAAATTCCCATTGATTTATTTCAAATGAAAAGATTTATTGATGATAAAATGCCCAAGTAATAAGCAATTACTAAATTACTTTCAGCTTAAAGAGGTCCAACCTCTTTGGTCCCCGAGGTTGTACCTCTGATTATCTGCAACAAATCAAGTTAATTTGATATAAAAAAGGCCTTGTCGCCAAAGTGTGACAAGGCCTTTAAAAATTTGATAAACTAACCCTACAACCCCCTTCTCTTCATATATCTTTGAGCAACTTTTAATTTCGCCATTTCTATCTCAAGAGAAGCCGCTACTCGAGCATATTCCATTTCATCGGTTTGAATAACTCTATTTTTAATATCCTCTGCTCTCTTTTTCGCTTTCTCGACTTCTTCAATATCTATTTCTTCTGCTCGATGCGCCTCATCAGCTAATACTACCAAACTATTATCATGAAATTCCACAAATCCTCCTGCCACTGCCAAACTAATTTCTTCTTCGCCTTTTTCACTTTTGGTAATTATTTCCCCAGGCTTAAGAGAAGCGATATAAGATCGATGATTGGGTAAAATTGTTACTTCTCCCGCCTGAGTCGGCAGTGTTACTTGATAAATCTCACTTTCATAAACAACTCTTTCTGGAGTAACAACTTTTAATTTTATTATTTTTTTATCCATAGTTGATTTATATTTTTTAAAAGTCTGAGATCCCCGCATTGCGCCACCGCTAAAGCTATAGCGACACGCGGTCGCGAGGATGACAATTCGACGGTCTTGTCATTCTCGAAAGTAGAATTTCTTGGCGATCCGCCAGCCGGCGGAGAGCTTTAGAAATTCACTTATCGGGAATCTCATTATCCGATGCCAATACTACAATTTTCCTGTTATTTCTTGTTTTTTAAAACATCTTCAATTGAACCTTTCATATAAAATTCTTGCTCATCCACATTATCCAATTCTCCGCGTAGAATCATTTCAAAACCCTTAACAGTATCTGCGATTTTTACATATTGTCCAGGAGTTCCAGTAAATTGTTCCGCTACGAAAAATGGCTGGGAAAGGAATTTTTGAATTTTTCTGGCTCGAGAAACGGTTAATTTATCCTCATCAGAAAGTTCTTCCATTCCCAAAATTGCGATAATATCTTTAAGGTCTTTGTACCTTTGTAAAACTCTTTGCACTTCAGTCGCTACTCGATAATGATCCTTGCCCACAATATTTGGATCCAAAATTGTAGAAGAAGAATCAAGTGGATCAACAGCTGGATAAATTCCAAGCTCTGACAATCCTCGAGAAAGCACCACAGTTGAATCCAAATGACCGAAAGTAGTAGCTGGAGCTGGGTCAGTAAGATCGTCAGCTGGCACATACACGGCTTGTACTGAAGTTACAGAACCTTCCTTGGTAGAAGTAATTCTTTCTTGAAGTTGTCCCATTTCTTCAGCCAAAGTTGGTTGGTAACCTACAGCAGATGGAATTCTTCCCAAAAGCGCAGACACTTCAGAACCTGCTTGGGTGAAACGGAAAATATTATCTACAAAAAGCAAAGTGTCTCTTCCTTCTTTATCTCGGAAATATTCAGCCATAGTCAAAGCACTCAAAGCTACTCGTTGACGTGCTCCTGGTGGCTCGTTCATCTGACCAAATACCAAAGCAGTTTTATCAAGCACACCTGATTCTTTCATTTCATGATAAAGATCATTTCCTTCACGAGTTCTCTCTCCTACTCCGGCAAAGATAGAATATCCTCCGTGCTCTTGAGCGATGTTTCTGATTAACTCCTGAATAACCACAGTCTTTCCCACTCCTGCTCCACCAAAAAGCCCAACTTTTCCTCCTTTAATAAAAGGACAAATCAAATCGATAACTTTAATTCCGGTTTCTAGAATTTCTGCCTCAGAGGATTGCTCAGAAAATTTAGGCGCATCCCTATGAATCGGCAATTTCTCTTTGGTAACTACATCTTCTTTTCCATCAATCGCTTCTCCTAAAAGATTAAACATTCTTCCTAGAGTTTCCGGACCTACCGGCACACTGATTGGAGCACCAGTATCAGTTACTTCCATTCCTCTTTTTAATCCATCAGTTGAACCCATGGCAAT
>DNVQ01000056.1 GCA_003507475.1 Candidatus Moraniibacteriota bacterium
AGGGGCTAAGTCCCCAATTGGGGACTTAGCCCCTAAATCATAATTCTTAGTTGATAATAAAAATTTCAATATACTAGTATATTGAAGTGAGAAGAATTTAATGAATGAGAAAATAAAAAATTATTTAGGAATTGATTGGGGAAAGTCAAAAATTGGCTTGGCCTTGGCTGATGGTGAGACCAAAATGGCCTTTACTTATGGCACTTTAAAAAATGATAAAAACATAATCGCGAGTATTTGCGAGATTATAAAAAAAGAAGAAATCACTACGGTGGTGATGGGGGTGCCGGTTTATTTTGATAAAAAAGAAGAAACTTTTTTTGGTAAAAAAATGGCCGAGAAGATTAAGGAAGCGACAGGCGTAGAAATAATATTTCAAAATGAAATCTTTAGCACTCAATCAGCTCAGAAAAACTTAATCCAAGCTGGCTCAAAAAAAATCAGCGCAGACGACGCCGAAGCCGCCAGGGTAATACTGGAGAGTTACTTGGATAATGTAAAATAAAAAAATGTAGAGACGTGATTTATCACGTCTTATTAATTTACATTTTTATTATTTACTTTAGACGTGATGAATCGCGCCTCTACAAAAACCACCAAATTTGGATTATTCGTATATTCGTATAAATTCGTAATTCGTAGAGCGTGACGGATTTTGAAATTTAATATTGTTGTTGTATAATATATGAAGTGTAGAATATATCTGAAGGAAAATTAAAATAAATATTAAAACCTTTAAAGTATACAGTTATGTCAATTATCAAATTTGAAAATGTCAAAAAAAGTTACCAAAATAAATTCTCCGCTTTAAGGGGAATTACACTGACCATAGAGCCGGGGGAGTTTGTCTCTATTGTAGGAAGAAGCGGAGCAGGCAAAACCACTTTNNGATGAAATTAAGAAAAAATTATTACCTTTTTATCGAAGAAATTTCGGAACTGTTTTTCAGGACTTTAAGTTATTGTCGCAAAAAACCGTTTTTGAAAATGTGGCTTACGGCGCGGAAGTTATCGGTAAAACCGACGAAGAGATTAATAAATCTGTTCCTCAAATTTTGGCTGTTTTTGGCTTATTGGAAAAAGGAAGCAAATATCCCCAGCAATTAAGCGGTGGAGAACAGCAGAGAGTATCTTTGGCGAGAGCTTTAATAAATCGACCGGATGTCATCATCGCTGACGAACCTACAGGAAATCTCGACCCATTTTCCAGCATGGAAATAATGAAATTGTTATTAAAAATAAACAGTATGGGAACTACGGTGGTTTTGGCTACGCATGACAATGATATTGTTAATATGGCCAAAAAGAGAGTTATCACATTGGAAGCAGGCAGAATTGTAAGCGATCAAAATCCNNAAAATAAATTATGAAATTTTTAAAGTTTAAAAGAGCATTTAAAGAAGGATGGATAAGTTTTAAGCGTAACTCATGGTTAACGGTGGCCACTATCGGAGTTTTGTCGCTATCTCTTTTTATAATCGGAAGCACCTTGCTAATCGGAATGAGCGCCAATGAATTAATAAAGAATATAGAGAAAAATGTAAATATAAGTATTTACTTTAAAGACAGCGTGAGCAAAGAAAGGATTGATGAAATAAAAAAGAGCGTTGAACAAAAACCCGAAGTTTTTTCGGCTGAATATATAAGCAAAGAAGCGGCTTTTGAAAAATTTTCAAAAAATAATGAAGGAAATGAAACTATCTCAGAAGCACTCCGAGAGATAGGTGAAAATCCGCTTTTTTCTTCTTTGATTATAACAGCCAAAAGCAATGATCAGTACGAACCGTTGGCTCAATATATGGAGGGCTCCTACAAAGATGAGATTGATAGAATTAACTATGATAAAAATAAAGCGGTAATTAGCAGGTTGGGAAATGTGGTGTCGGTAATGCAAAAAATAGGCTTAACAGCTGGATCAATTTTTATTGTTATCGCTATATTGGTTACCTTTAGCGCTATTCGAATAAGTTTGTATGCTAGAAAAAAACAATTTGATATTATGCGTTTGGTAGGCGCCTCCAATCTTTATATAAAAATGCCTTCGATTTTTGAAGGAATGTTTTATGGTTTTTTCTCTGCGTTAATTGCTTTGATTTTTATTTTGGCTATCAGCTATAGCGGGGTGCCAGTGTTGGGAAAAGGGGTNNAGTATGATATCTATTAGAAGATACCTAAAAATATAAGAGAAAAAAGGACTTATTTGCTTGTGAAAAAAGCTCATTTTAGAGGTTTAGTTTTTAATTTCTAAAAAAGCTTGACAAGAAAAAAATATCTTGCTAGTATGGATAAGCAATTAAGGAAAGCAATTATTAACTTGAAAATACGGGTGAATAAATATGCGTTTCTGAAATAAAATTTATTTTCGGGGATGCGTTTTTGTTTGTTGGTAAAACAAGCAATGTCGAACTTTGACAACCAAATAGAATAGATAATTATGTAGTATAAGAACTGTAATAATAAATTTCTTTCGAATGGAATTTATTATTCAAATAATCACAATTTTTTGTGGTTCCCTATATTTTAATTTTTAATTGTTTTTTATAAAAACAATTGCTAATGTTCAGAGAGAGCTTTAAATGGATTTAAAAATCTTTTTAATTTTTACCTGAATTATCGTAAGGTAATTCATTTGGTGAGTTTTATGAAAAGTTTTACAAAAAACTTTTCTTATTGAGAGTTTGATCCTGGCTCAGGATGAACGCTGGCGG
>DNVQ01000059.1 GCA_003507475.1 Candidatus Moraniibacteriota bacterium
TTTACTGATTCTTCACTTAATACTAGACTCTTGTGATTTAAAATATCCAAAACATTCAAATTATTAACTGGAATACACTTCACATTCTTAATATTTCTTGAGTATAAGAAAGTTTCCTTCTCACTGTCTGATAAATTAACTAAGATTGATCCTTTTAGTTTCAATGAATTGAAACCGGATGCAATGTCTTTAGTTTTTTTATTAACTGCTTCAAATCTATCAACTATAATTAATTTTTCGCCCCTTAGCTTTTCGCTAATAGCCATTAAAATAGCTTTACTGTTAGCTTTCTTATTAATCTTCTTTTTAAAATTTCTATCCTTAGTCGGTCCAAAAACAGTACCTCCACCTCTCCAAATAGGGCTCCTTACAGAACCTACTCTAGCTCTACCTGTTCCTTTTTGTTTCCAAGGCTTGCGTCCGCTTCCTGCTACCTCACCTCTACCTTTAGTATGAGCAATAACAGATCTTTGATTTGAATCCATTGAAACATAAACTTCATGTAATAATTCAGCGTTTAGGGGTACATTAAAAACAGATTCTGATAATTCAATATCTTTAACTTTTTTTCCCTCAAAATTGTATACTATAGTTTTCATCTTTTTAATAATTCAGAGTAATAAAACTTTTCCAAAACCCTTTTTAATTTAATTAACTTAACGACAACTGAACCATCCTATTTACTACTCCAGGCACAGCTCCTTTTAAACCAATCAAACTTTTTTCTTTATCTATATAAACTACTTTCAAATTTTTTACAGTAAAATTATTCCCTCCCATTCTTCCAGCCATTTTCTTTCCCTTTAAAACATGCTCTGGAAAAGCACATCCAATTGATCCTGGTGCACGATGATCATGCCTGTGTCCATGACTAGCTGGAGAACCTTTGAAACCATGTCTTTTTACTACTCCTTGATATCCCCTACCTTTAGTAACTCCACTTACAGCCACTTTTTCATCTATTTCGAAAATATCTACTCCAATTTCTTTTCCTAATTCGAAATTTGCAGCTTCTTCGGAATTAATCCTAAATTCTTTGCAGGTAACTTTACCTTTTTTATTTGCTAATCCCAAACACACAGCATTGTAACCGTCTTTTTCCTCATTTCTTATTAATTCAACCTTATTAGGAAGACACTCAACTAAGGTAATATTTAAAGCACCCTTTGTGTCATCGTAAATGGTTGTCATTCCAACTTTTTTTCCTATTATAAACTTTGCCATCTGATTTTCTTAAAATTCTTAAATATTTTAACAAACAAAAAAACTGGTCTTCACAAGCCAGTAAAAACTAATATTAGTTTTTAAATTTTCTGGCTAGTTCAGTATCCTACGTTTTTTAAAATAACGCAAGACTTTAACTAGTTGTATTTTTACATTTTAACTTCTATATCAACTCCTGCTGGTAAATCTAGGTTAGTCAAATCATCTATTGTCTTAGCCTTAGGGTCAAGAATATCAATCAATCTCTTGTGAACTCTCATCTCATACTGATCACGAGCATCTTTGTAAACGAAAGTCGACTTGTTAACAGTGACCTTGTGAATCTCGGTTGGTAGCGGTACTGGACCAGCTATTTGAGCACCTGATCGAAGGGCTGTTTCAATTATTTTCTTGGCTGATTGATCAATAACCTTATTGTCATAAGCCTTGATCTTAATTCTAATTCTAGATTGTGCTTCGTCTTTTTTATTCATTGTAGTAATAAATCTACATCAATTTAATTTATTCTCCTTTTTTAAGAGAACTATTCCCCGTCCGTCCACCGAAGCGGACGAGACAGGGTAAAGTTCGCTCAAATTATACTATTTGATAATTTTTGTTGCAATACCAGCTCCTACAGTTCTTCCACCTTCGCGAATTGCGAATCTCATTCCTTCTTCCATAGCTACATTTGATGAAAGTTTGATTTTTAGGTTAACTGTATCACCAGGCATAACCATTTCTGTTCCCTCTGGAAGTTCTACTTCTCCGGTAACATCAGTGGTTCTAATATAAAATTGTGGTTTATATCCCTTAAAGAAAGGAGTATGTCTTCCACCTTCTTCTTTTGTAAGTACATAGATTTCTCCTTCGAATTCACTGTGAGGAGTAATGGAACCGATAGCAGCCAAAACTTGTCCTCTTTCAACATCTTCTTTCTTAGTTCCACGAAGTAATACTCCAGCATTGTCTCCAGCTTCACCTTTATCAAGTTGTTTATTAAACATCTCAATTCCAGTCACTGTAGTTTTTTGAGTATCTCTAAGTCCCACGATTTCTACTTCATCACCAACTTTAACTGCACCTCTTTCAATTCTTCCGGTTACTACTGTTCCTCTTCCTTCAATTGAGAAGATATCTTCAATTGGCATAAGGAAAGGTTTTTCAGTATCTCTAACTGGATCTGGAATTTTTTCATCCAATGCATTCATAAGATCCCAAATTGGTTTAGCTTTTTCATCATCAGCATCAGTTACATTCAAAGCTTGTACAGCTGATCCTCTAACGATAGCAGCATTGTCTCCATCGAATTCATATTTTGAAAGAAGCTCTTTAATTTCTTCTTCCACAAGGTCGATTAATTCTGGATCATCTACCATATCAATTTTATTGATGAAAACAACGATATTTGGAACACCTACTTGCTTAGCAAGAAGAATATGTTCTCTGGTTTGTGGCATAGGACCATCTGTAGCACTAACCACGATAATTGCTCCATCCATTTGAGCAGCACCAGTGATCATGTTTTTAATATAGTCAGCATGACCAGGACAGTCAACGTGAGCATAATGTCTTTTTTCTGATTCGTATTCACAGTGAGCTGTAGCGATGGTTATACCTCGCTCTCTCTCTTCTGGAGCTTTATCGATTTCTGAAATATCTTTTGGTTTTGCTAAACCTTTTAGACTTAGCACGTGTAAAATTGCCGCTGTTAAAGTAGTCTTACCATGGTCAACGTGACCGATTGTTCCCACATTAACATGCGGTTTAGTTCTTTCAAATTTTTCTGCTGCCATAACTTTTGGGCTGCGAAAGAAAATCCACCTTCGCAAATTTTTATATTTTATTAATTACTATTTAAAAATAAATTTCTTATAAAAAAATAATGCAACACAAAAAGCACATTTACTTGTTTCTTTGTGATACTCAATAATAATAGCACTCTTATTTTTTTTGTCAATAGTTAGGTTCTCTGCGAATTACGAATTTATACGAATGTGCAAATTATAAGGGAAATAGCCTATTTATAAGGCATTTAGCTTATCTCTTCAGGGACTAATTGAGCTCCTGAAGTTCTAATTAAAACCTCGTCCTATTTTCTTGAGCTTTGTCAGTACTTACCTAGAGTGAATTTATTGAAAATATAAAAAGGAGGTTGACTAAAAACTCTAGCCAGCCTCCCAAAAAATAATCCATGTTTAAGAACTAAATAAATTTTCTTCTACTACCAACCTCAAATCTTCTTGAGATTGAATGCTTCCCCAATCAAGAACAATTATTCTTTCCATTTTGGAGGGCTCTTGAATCATCAAAAGCAACTCTTCTTTAGTAAGGGGATTCCTCCAAAAAGAGTATATTTCTTCTTCTTTGCAGTCCAGCACCTCTCTTGAGCAATGTGCATCTTCTTTTTTGTAAATATTGGGCGGTATTATATATTTTTTTGCACAATAAACATCAATATTTATGCCACCTTCTCTCCCTGCCGCTCTCGTGGCAACAAAGATTAACCGCGAGTCAGCCTCGTGGAGAACATTAATCAAATATTCAAATGAAATGCGTCCTTGAGGAAAAAACTTCAAATAATCCACAACGCCGTGTATTTGATTCATATTCCCTCCTTTTAGGAAAATGAAATAAAAAAATAACTACACTTGGAAGTCATGACTTAAAACTATCTAAAATAAGAATGGTTGTCAAATTATAGAGACCTGATAGTATCTTAGTCTCCACATTAAATATTTCATATTCATAGTTTCGGACAAATTCGTAATTCGTAGAAAATTACAAAAAACAAAAAATCTCGACATTACTGCCGAGATTTTTTTATATAAAAGATTTTATTCTTTATTTCTTGTCTCCACTTATTATTTCTTGAGCGATATTGGATGGCACCTCTGCATATTTTGCAAATTCCATCACAGATGAAGCTCGTCCCTGAGTCATACTTCTAAGTTGAGTAGTGTAACCAAACATAGCTGACAATGGAACTTCTGTTTCAATTTCTTTAATAATTGCAGTTCCCTCACCTTTGTCATTAATTTCCTTAATGATACCTCGGCGAGAATTGATGTCTCCCACCACGTCTCCCATATATTGCTCAGGGGCAGAGATAACCACTTTCATTATCGGTTCAAGTATGACTGGTTTTGCCAATTTAGCAGCTGCTTTAAACGCCATTGATCCGGCAACTTTGAAAGCGGCTTCGGAGGAATCCACATCATGATAAGTTCCGTCATACAATGTAGCTTTAACGTCCACCATTGGAAATCCAGCTAAAATACCATTACCCATTGCTTCCTTAATACCTTTTTCAACATGAGGAATAAATTCCTGCGGAATCGCTCCACCTTTGATCTCATTAGCAAATTCAAATATAGCATCTTCTTTTTTCTTACCAGACTTTCTTTCGGCTTCTTTTTCCTCTTCAGTCTTTTCAACTTTAACCAACGGTTCCAAACGAATCCAACAATGTCCGTATTGTCCGCGACCTCCGGATTGTTTAATATATTTACCTTCAGCCTCAGAAGTTCCCTTGATGGTTTCACGGTAAGCTACTTGCGGTTTACCAATATTAGCTTCCACCTTAAATTCTCTTTTCATTCTGTCCACCAAAACATCCAAATGAAGCTCACCCATTCCGGAAATAATTGTTTGTCCGCTTTCCTCGTCAGTTCTTACTCTAAAAGTTGGATCTTCTTCGGAAAGTTTTCGAAGAGCGATACCCATTTTTTCTTGATCCGCTTTAGTTTTAGGTTCAATAGCAATATCGATAACCGGTTCTGGGAAAGTCATTTTTTCCAAAATCACCCTTCTATCCATATCACAAAGAGTATCTCCAGTAGTCGTATTTTTTAGTCCCACTAAAGCTCCAATTTCTCCTACTCCCAAAAATTCAATTTCTTCGCGATGATTAGCATGCATTCTTAAAATTCGACTGATTCGCTCCTTCTCTCCTTTGGTAGAATTATAAACATAGGAACCGGATTTAAGTGAACCAGAATAAATTCTAAAGAAAGTTACTTGTCCCACAAACGGATCAGTGGCAACTTTAAAAGCCAAAGCAGCAAATGGCTCCTCTTCTGTTGGATGAATATCCATTTCCGCTCCGGTTTTTTCATCCTCAGCTTTTACTGGAGGAAGATCTAAAGGAGATGGAAGATAATCCAAAACTGCATCCAAAACTAATTGAACACCTTTGTTACGAAGAGCAGTTCCGGTTAAAACAGGGATTAATTTTACATCAATCACAGCTTTTCGCAAAGCTGATTTTAATTCTTCTTGAGAAATTTCTTCACCTTCTAGAAACTTCATTGTTAATTCATCATCAGTTTCAGAAATTTTTTCTACTAAAATATCTCTTTGGGCTTGCGCTTTTTCTATCAATTCAGCTGGAATTTCTTTTTCCACTACAGTTTCACCCATTGCTCCCTCAAATTCATAAGCTTTCATCTTGACCAAATCAATCACTCCACTAAAATCTCCTCTTTCTCCGATTGGCATTTGAATAGCTACTGCTTTAGGACTAAGTCTATCGTGAATTGATTTTAAAGCTTTACCAAAATCAGCACCTTCTTTATCAATTTTATTTATAAAACACATTCTTGGCACACCATAACGATCAGCTTGGCGCCAAACTGTTTCAGATTGAGGCTCTACTCCTTCTTTTCCATCAAAAATAACCACCGCACCGTCAAGCACACGCAAAGATCGCTCTACTTCAACAGTAAAGTCTACGTGTCCGGGAGTATCGATAATGTTAATCTGATGCTCTTTCCAGGTACAAGTAGTGGCAGCACTAGTAATAGTAATACCTCTCTCTCTTTCCTGTTCCATCCAGTCCATAGTCGCTTCTCCCTCATGCACCTCACCGATTTTATGAGTAATTCCGGTGTAATACAAAATACGCTCAGTGGTGGTAGTTTTACCTCCATCGATATGAGCAATAATTCCAATATTTCTTAATTTTTTTATGTCCATATTTTAATAAAAATTTTTAATTTTAAATTTTTAATTTTAAATAAATTTTAAATGACTAAATTTTATAATAAAAAAATAAAATTACTTCCAAGGGAAGTTAAAAATTTTATTTTATCATTTTTTGAATTTAGGAATTCTCAGATTCATAAATTCCTAAATTCTTATATTCCTAAATTGACTACGCGAAATGTGCAAAAGCTCTATTGGACTCAGCCATCTTATGAACATCTTCTTTTTTCTTGATAGCCAAACCGGTTTTTTCAGAAGCCTCAAGTAGTTCGTCAGCTAATTTGGCTGGCATACTTTTACCTTTTTTCTTTTGGCAAACATCTTTAATCCAAGTCATAGCAAGAGCCTGTCTTTTGTTTCCAGAAACTTGAACCGGTACTTGGTAATTTGTTCCTCCAACTCTTTTTGATTTAACCACTAAAAGAGGAGAAACATTTTTTACAGCTTGTTCAAAAACATTTAAGCCTCCTTTTTGAGTTTTTTCATGAATAATATCAAAAGCATCATAGACCACTTTTTCAGCTACGCTTCTTTTTCCATCATTCATAATACAACCGATAAATCTTCCAAGTAACATATTACCGTACTTAGAATCAGCTTTCCAATGGCTTGGGAATTTTCTTTTTCTTCTTGGCATAATTATATAAGTCTCTAATCTTACTCAAATTTATCTCTAATTTTCTCTAAAATTAAATTCGTGACTATTCGGGAAAGATTGGAGTTGTTTCGTGATTTAAATTATTATTATTCAGTCTTCTTTGGTCTCTTGGCNNGCAGTTACTTCCATTCCATTTGTAAGTCTAACACGAGCAATCTTTCTTAACGCTGAGTTCGGTTTCTTTGGAGTAGTAGTTTTAACACTCAAACAAACTCCTCTTTTAAAAGGTCCTTGTGAATCAGTCGGTCTGTTTTGCAAAGTATTAAAAACATAAGACATCGCAGGAGACTTTGATTTCTTTTTTACAATCTTTCTTGGTTTCTTTTTAAGTTGGTTTATTGTTGGCATTACTTCTGTTTATATAGTATAACTTTCATTTTTTTAAGAATAGATACACTACAATAAAAAATTAATTTCACTGATAAAAATATATAACCCCAAAAACAAAAATGCTCCTCACAAGCAAATCATTTAAAAAATGTCCGAAAGCAACCTCGTTCCTAGGGCTTTGGGCGTAATGGGATTAAAAAAACTGCTATTAGATAGCACAAAATAATAGTATACAAAAGATTGGATTTTGTCAAATGGAATTAGCTTGTTAGCTTGTAGTTTGTAGTTTTTTAGCTAATTAGTGTGCAAAATAAAAAACCATATTTTTCATAAAAATAAAAATTAGTATTTTCTTCAATAATTCGTTAACTCGTTAATACGTTAACTAAACAATAAACAATTTCTCTGCATAATAAATAAAAAGAACCCGAAGCGTAGAATTTCTACACTCCGGGTCCGTTGCCCCTTAAATCACCTAGCGCGCTTTGATGGGCTATGCGGCGACAGAAGAGATGGTTATCAAGCCGGCCTCAATGGGGGTGGAAGCAACAAAACGCTTTCCGACGTGAGAAGAGCCACCTCCTTTAAGGTTAACGAGGTCTGCGGAGTTGTCGATGAGAGCAATGGCCATGCCGGTGTCAGCAGAGGCAAAGTACTTTCCGACGTGGGAATTGTCACCTCCGGGACCAACGTTGACCGTGTCATCGATGAGATGAACGCTTGCGAATGGTTGTGCGCCACTTCCTCTGTCGGTCTGGGAAGCCTCTTGTTGCGCGATTACGGTGACGGCATCATCGGCCGGGGTGACATCCTGCAGATTGGTTTGGCCAACCACAATTTCCGTGGAAAGGGTACCTCCTGTATTCATCGCCGTCATCACCTGAGAATATTGACCGTCCACCGACAAGTTCACCTGGGCACCATTCGCGATTCCGCTCGCTGCTATCATGGCAATAGCCAAGATATACACAATGGTCGATTTTTTCATACAACCTCCTTACTAGTTAAGTTAGGTGAATGAATTGTTTTGGTAGCACTTTCTTCTCTCCTCCTTTTAGTTTCGCTAGCTACCTTAGCATTTATAGTTATACGACGAACTTCCCCTATCTATCATCAAAAGAATTATTACAACGCCTTATAAAATTAGCATAAGTATTTTTTTCTTGCAAGAGTAAGTACTTTCTTTTTGCAATCCCATTTTTTATAGTACAAAAATATAAATTTAGAGATTTCTCCACAAGGTCGAAATGACATTTTGGATTATTGCTTTCAAATTTAGAGTTCTCACCAATTTTGTCATCTTGAGCGCAATAATAATGAAGTCGACCGCGTGTCGCTATAAAACTTACCTCTATAAAAACAAGGCGATGCCCTACTCTTGGTTAACAGTCTGGATATGCAAAAAATTTACGTAAATATGTAAGTAAATTATTTTTTAAAGTTTATATAATTTAAATATATATACAATCCCTTGGTCAATAAAAAAGGAGTGATAATCCATTCTATAATTTGAATGAAATTACCACTCCATTTCCTGAATTAGTTCTCATCTGAGAACTAACAAGTGTGTGGAGCGTTCTCCCTTAACGCCCATTACTGATATATTAATTTTATATTTTTAGATTCCAGAAGTCAATAAAAGTCACCAACCAACTATAATAGTTTCTATACCTATTCGCTTCGAGCGGGCTTTAAATTAAATACACATCAAATGCAGCCACACACTTTGCGACTAAAATAAAATAAAGACGCAAAATTTTGCGTCTCTACTCTTAAATTCTCAGATTCCCAAATTCTTAATCCGATATTAAAGCCCTAATCTGCCAGAAATATTCTGAAGCGCCTTGAGCCCTAGCGCCAAAAAATCATCCAATGAAATACCAGCTTTTTCACATTCAGCAATCAAGTCACGATTGCATCTGGCGGCAAAATTTTTACTTTTAAATTTCTTTTTCAGAGACTCCAAGCTGACACTGGCTAATTTCTTATCCGGTTGCATCAGGGCAGAAGCTATAATTAATCCCGTTAAAGTTTCCGCCGCTACTAAAGAATGTTGGATTTTTGAATTCCTTTCCCTATCTTTAAAAGCTGGAATCTGCTCCATCCCATAAGCATGAGAAATTATAGTTTCGATTAAAAATTCGCTGGCGCCATTTTCTTTTAAAATTTCTTGCGCCCGCGCACAATGCTCAGATGGATTATCTTTTACAATCTCCCAGTCAATATCATGAAGTAGTCCGATTATTCCCCACTT
>DNVQ01000004.1 GCA_003507475.1 Candidatus Moraniibacteriota bacterium
AGTAGTCCGATTATTCCCCACTTGTCCGCCATAGCTTCAGCGACGGCGGGTTCCTCTTCTTTATAAAATCTCTCTGCCAAAGCTCTCATAATCGCTTCCGATTCAATCATATGCAATTTAATAGTTGGATCAGTCACATACTTATCCAATAGCTCTTCCGCCTTTTCTTTTGTAATTCCTAATTCCATAACCAATTTATAATTTAAGATATTAAAGACGCATATTGTTTAAATAATTCACCAATATACCTATTGCAGTGCATTTTCAGAATAAAAAAGAAAAGATATTCTTAAAAAGCAATACCCATCTTGCCTGAGCAGTATTTCCATCTATTAAATTATCAATTTTTTTAGTCGCCTCATCGCATCCTGGAGAGTGAATGATTTTCTCTTTGCCGAATAAGTTAAATTTGTACTCCGTTCCTGAATCCATAATTAATGTTTTTGATTTACAACTCTTATACATAAGGGATTCTTTTTGTATTGTCGAAATAATAGAATTAACAATGTCCAAACTAATCTGCCTCTCTATAATTTTATCTCTATCTTTTGTTATTATTTTTCCAGAATTGTATACTTCATCAGTAATGCAACAATCTGCGGAAGGACACATATAACAATAACTCCTTTCCAAAAAAATATTCTCCGCATCTTTCACCAAAACAATCTCCTTATTACTTTTTTGAGAAATAAAAAATTCTACACAAATAATAGTTACAATTATTACGCAAAAAATTACTGACCCCCATAAAACATACTTGTTTTTCATAATTTATTTTTTATAAAATTATATCCTGCAAATTTTTATTTTACACCTTCTATTCAATTACCACTTCAATTCTCTTCACCCCGCTACCACGATATTGTTATTTACATGTATTCATAAGCTTCATTTTTCCCTTGTTAACGTAAGCTATTTTGCATCCATCTGGAGAGAAAAAAGCATCTTCATAAATCTCCATATCGATAATTTTTTTCCACCCACTGTTTTCCTTATTTAGTTGATATATTCCCCGATATTTCTTTTTTACCGCTTTGCCCCAAACCTGGATATAAATTTTACCATTTCTCATAAAAATATCCGCATTTCTATAGCAAGAACATCCGCAAGAAAAACATTTCATATCATAAAACATATCCTCAATAAAAGAGTAGTCTTCCATCCATGGCCCAGAAGGTATTTCTATTTTTTTAATAATATTAAGATTTGAATCAACAATCCAAGCTTTATCAATACCGAAAGCATCATCACCCCCAGTATATAAAAGATATTCTTTTTTATAGTCATCAAAAGTAGATAAAATACCAGGATTATCTCTAAAAAATCCTAAATCAACATACTTCTCACTATCACCGTTTTTTATAAAAATAACCTTCCCTATTCTTTCTTTGAAATATTTATGATAAGATCGCGATATCCCATGCTGATTACTGAAAATATTTTCATTACCGAAATCCGTATCATATGTTTCTCCATCAAATTGAATTTCTTTAGGCATATCTATGCCATATTTTCTAACGCTACAATCAACACGATTAACGCTGTCACTTTCTTCTATGTTAAATTTTCCCAAAACTATCGGATTATTCCAATTAGACACTGATTTTCTATTAAATATGCCTCCGTTTGGCAAAAAACAATCAAAATTTCCATCACTTTTGTATCTTTCAGAAAAAATAACATTTTCTTTTTTACTATCCAGATTTAGAGATGTTAAATAGTTGTTTTTGTTCACAAGAATATTTTCATCATCTATCCACGACAACATCTCCCCCTCACCCAAATCCAAATCAACACTTTTATAATTTTTTCTTATAATCTTTTTATTTTCTTCAATATTTTTGTAAGCATAAAGAAATGCAATCAGTGTTGTAAGTAAAAAAACAACAATCACCGAGACTAGTAAAAACTTTTTCATATTTTTATTTTTATTTTAAAATTAAAAATCGATTAAAATTTGGAAATTATTCAATCACCGCTTTAATCCTCCTTACTCCAGAAGAAGAACTTTCTTCTTTTTTGATTTTAAAGACCCCCTTGATGTCGCCGGTATTAGCCACATGTGGACCGCCGCAGATTTCATTGGAGTATCCATTAATTTTATATACCTTAACCACTTCACCGTATTTATTTTCAAATGCGCCTTCTGCTCCCTGTGCGCGAGCTTCATCCAAACTCATCTCATTCATTTCTACAGGCACTTTTGCATTAATTGCTTCATTAACATATTCTTCCACGGCTTTCTTCTCATCATCAGTCATTTTTTGAGGATGTGAAAAATCAAAACGCAATCTCTCACCATTAATGTTTGATCCTTTTTGATGCACATGATTACCCAGGACTTTGCGAAGACCTGCTAGCATCAAATGAGCGACTGTGTGAAGCTGAGTTGTTTCTTCTTTATTATCAGAAAGCCCACCCTTAAACATTCCAGCTGAAGCTGTGCGAGAAAGGTCTTGATGTTTTTTCAATTCTTCATTAAAATCTTTTTCAATTTCATTTTTAGAATATTCTATTCCTGTCTTATCCAACTCCTCAAAAAACATTTCTATAGGAAATCCAAAATTTTGATACAAATCAAATGCGTGATGTCCAGTAACAATTCTAATTGAATTAGGATATAAATTTGGATCTCTATCAAATATGGCATCCATTTCTCTTAACCCTCTTTCCAGTGTCTTTCTAAATTTCTCCTCCTCTTTTTGTAATTCAATTAAAACTTTTTCACTCAATACTTCTGAAAAAACTTCTCCATACATTTCTTGAACAACTTTCGCGATTTCAATCGTAAAATTATTTTTAATTCCGAGCATATGCCCTTGGCGAATAGCACGACGAATTAAACGACGCAGTACATATCCCCTCTCAGTATTAGATGGTTCGATTCCATCGGCAATTATAAACACACTCGCTTTGATATGATCAGCAATAATTCTCATAGAACGCATATCTTCGCTCCAGCATTCCGGCATTTCATCATATCCCAAATCACCTTTTGTAAATAAGTATTTCTTTCCAGATAATTCTTCAATTTTTGCAATTATCGGCAAAAACAAATCTGTATCAAAAACATTTTCCTTGCCAGTCAGAACTGTAATGGTTCTCTCAAGTCCCATTCCTGTGTCCACGTTTTGCTGTTCCATTTTTTCGAATTTCCCTGGAGCAACTTTATTAAATTCCATAAACACATCATTCCAAATTTCCATAATGCGAAATTCATCCACCCATTCTTCATGAGTTTTGCCAATCAGTTCTCCCTCCTCTGGTCGCACATCATAAAACATTTCACTGCAAGGTCCGCATGGTCCCGTTTCTCCAGCTGGTCCCCACCAATTATCTTTGGCGCCCAGAAGAAAAATTCGAGAATCACTCTGGGCTTTTTCATTTTCTCCGCACACCCCTGCTTCAATTCCTACTTTTTTATATTGTTCTTTCCAAGTTTCAATTGATTCATTATCAATAGGTGAATTTTCATCGCCCGCAAAAACCGTGACATAAATTCTTTTTGGATCAAGCCCGAGCCATTTTTCATCAGTCAAAAATTCAAAGCTCCACTCAATGGCTTCTTTTTTAAAATAATCTCCCAGCGACCAATTCCCGAGCATTTCAAAAAAAGTCAGATGACGATTATCGCCCACATCATCAATGTCTCCGGTGCGAATACATTTCTGGCTATCCACTAATCTTTTTCCTTGAGGATGAACTTCACCCATTAGATAAGGTACCAAGGGATGCATTCCAGCGGTCGTGAAAAGCACTGTTGGATCATTTTCCGGCACCACTGAAGCCGAAGGAATAATGGCGTGACCTTTTGATTTAAAAAATTCTAAATATTTTTGTCTTATTTCTTTAGCTTGCATAAAATAAATTTGTTAAATTTTACTTAATTAAAAAATCCACCTCGTTAATATCTCGCCCGCCGTAGCCATAGCGAAGGAGGGTCGTATTTCTCTAGCGTTCATTTAATTGTAAAAAATTATCTATTATATAGTTAACGAATCAGCGAGTTAACGAGTTATTTCTTAGAAATCATTAATTCGATAATAAAACCATATCAATATATTAACATATCAACAATATAACAATTTAGCAATATATTAGGAAGTCATCCGTCATCAGTAATCGGTCATCAAAACAATTGAGCATTACAATAAGACAATCACTCCTTTATATTTATAGATACTGAATCAAGTTCAGTATGACATGCTCGCCAATTTTTTTCCAAACCCACCACTTGTCATCCTGAAAAATTAAATTTCTTAGCGAATTCATGAGCTCTAGAAATTCATTTATTCAGGATCTCATCCGCGATTTATAAACTTTAAAAATTCCAATTCTTAATGCAACTTTCCCTTCAATTCCCTCATCTCCCCCGAACTTAGTAGCCTTCCCTCTTTTTTTAATTCAAAAGCTACTTTATTAACCACCCCATCTTTATCAATTTTTCCACCATCATATTCTCTTTCAATGTTTCTAAGATTGGATTTTTGATAATCCCTAAGCGCTATCTTATGATCTGAGGCAAATTTTTCAATATCATTTTTAATACCCATATAGATTAAAAATTAATTTTTAATAATTTCCAATAATCAAATAACAATTTCCAAACAATAACCAATAAACAAATCTCAAATAATTTTCAAAGATTTAATTTTAACCTGTCAGTCGCAACTGACGGGTTTTAAACATTTAATTATTTATTTGACATTGGTAATTTGGACTTTGACATTTCCGGCTACATTTCTCTTATCTGAACCTCCAACTTTTTTATCTCTCTATCCATTTCTCTTATCTCATCTTGGAGTTTTTCTTTATCATGTTCATTTTTTTTAACCGTACCTTCAATTTCAGCAGATTTAGTTTCCATTTGAGCCATCTCCAGTAAGGTTGTTTTCTTTTCTTTCTTTTTTTCATCCAATTCTCTTTCCAATTGATATACTTCATTTTCAATTGCTCGCATTCTCCCTCGCTTACTTTCAACTTCTTCACCCAAATTATTTTTATCTCCAATTAAATATCTATTATCTAAATCCATTTTTTCAATCTGATGTTTTATTTTTTGACACGCTTCCTTAAGGGAGATCAAATCGCGAGTCAATGTAGCGCGCTTCATTCTTTTTTCATCCACTGTCATGTCATCTTGTGATATTGAACTGTAACTCATAATTATATAACTCTCTAATACACACTAATTATTTCACCAATCTTCTCCAATTTGTGATTATTAGTGTTAATATTTAAAGAGAAGTAATTAACTAACATTTTTATTTATACTTCAATTCGTTAACTCGTTAATTCGTTAACTAAATAATAATCAATTAAATTTTAAATCCTAACCTCCCAACATTTATAAAATTATTCCACCTCCCAAAACTTCTCCACTATCAAAATAAAAAACGGCTGATTGTCCCGGGGTAATGGCTTTTTGCGGCTGATCTAATTTTATCCTATAATTCTTATCTTTCTTTGCATTTAGCTCTTCTATTATAGCATGAATTTCTTCTGTTCGATAACGAATCCTTACTCTTGCCGCTAAAGGAAATTGCAAATCTGACTCAATCCAGTTCACGTCATTTATTTCAAATTCATCTCGCCATAAACTTTCAACTGGATTATTGGCCACTACCAATTCATTGTTAATCATATCTTTCTTTACTACAAAATATGGACCATCTCCTCCCAAATTGATTCCCTTTCTCTGGCCAATGGTATAAAAATGCAAACCATTATGCTTACCCAAAACTTTACCATCGCTGTCCACAATTTTTCCAGGCTTATTGGGAATTTTTTCGCTGATAAATCTGTTAAAATCATTATCATTAATAAAACAAACATCTTGAGATTCTTCTTCATTTTTTATCTCAAAGTTATTTTCTTGGGCAATTTCTCGCACTTGGGTTTTTAGATAACCTCCCAAAGGAAAAATAATTCTCTCTAATTGCTTTTGCGTTAAACGGTAAAGAAAATAACTCTGATCCTTGTTTAAATCTTTTGCCACAAATAATTGATGACTAATGACTGCTGACTGATGACTTGATTTCGTTTCTGATTTAGAATTTGTCATTTGAGATTTATTTGGAAATTGGAAATTGGAAATTGGAAATTCCCGCCCAACGCGGGCATAGTGTCCCGTAGCCACCCTTTCAATCCCCCGCCTATTTGCTTCTTCAATCAAAAGTTTAAATTTCATTTGAGGATTGCAAAGAACACAGGGATTGGGAGTAATCCCCTTTTTATAATCTGATACAAATTTATTAACAATTTTTTTTCTGAAAGTTTCTTGAGCATCTACTTTATAAATTTGAATGCTTAGCTTTCTAGCTATTTTCTGAGCTGACGCAAAATCTCGTTCGCCTTTTTCACCTCCGGTAAAATCCAAAAAGGCTCCCTCCACTTTGTAGCCCTCTTTTTGCAACAGCAAAGCCGCCACTGACGAATCCACTCCGCCAGACATTCCCACTAGCACTCGCTGCTTTTTTAATTTTAAATTTTTTTCTGACATACTTTTAAATTTTATATTTAACTAACCCCTGATTCGGAAATACTCGTCGAAATTTTACGGGACATACCAACTAATATTTTCCTCTCTCTCCCCTGAGGGGGAGAATTAAGGAGGGGGTGATAAAATATATGACTTCAACGGACTCTTAATTATTCTCAAATAGGCATCTACTTATTTATCATATACAATAAAAGCATATTATAAAAGAGTACATAATATTCACAAAATTTACAATATTATACACACTACACAAAAATACTTCGCATATAAATGAGTTAAATGAAATTGGCGTTGACTTTTATAAGTATTTCTGCTAATTTAAGTCATCAGATATCAAATAGTATATCCGCAATTCAATGGTCAACTTCACTTAACAAATGATATGAGACTACGAGAAATGATAAGTTTATTTTTGTTCTTAAAATATTAACATTAAAAAATCAGAACTGGGCTAACTAATAATTACTAAAAAGCAAGGAGGTCAAAATGAGCAGAAAAACTAAAATAGTTTGTTCTTTAATTTGTGTTTTACTCTGGGCACCATTAGCGATATTTTTACTAGCAGGAGGTACGGGGAAAATGATATGGCCTCTATTCGCCTTAGGATTATTCCCCACCCTATGTGGAATGTATTTAGCTAGCCACAGGCAAGAAGAAATCAATGAGTAACATCGTTTTATTCAAAAAATGTGCGTGAAATTACCTATTTTCACGCACGCTCAATTCTGATTTTTTAATTAACACAAACGAAAATAAAATTAAAATTATATTTTTTATTCGTAATTTTATTAAGAAAGAAAAATAACAAAAATCATAATATTACCAATATTATACAAAGCTTATTTTATTTCCAATTTTGCGTTTTTCTATTTTTGAAATATAATTATATAAAGAAGTGCCAAACTTCTTTTTTAAGTGTTTAAATTATTTTTCTCAACACAAATCATGAAAGACAAATACAAAAAAATCTGGGAGCTAGCTCTCCCCTATCAAGATAAGCGTGATGATAAAGGTCACGCCAAGATAGTTACTGAATATACATTTGAATTATGCCAAATTGAAAAAGCTAACGAGATAGTTGCTGTTGCTGCGGCAATTTTGCATGATATCGGTTGGAGTAAACTTTCTCAAGAAGAGCGCCTAAACATATTTGGTTCCAAAATAACTCCCGAAGCGGAATACGAAATACGCCTCAAGCATCAAAATGAAAGCGTAAAACTAGCAAAAAAAATACTAAATACCGCAAAATATCCAATAATTTATTTTAAAGACATCTTTGAAATAATTTCCGAGCATGATACCAGGGAAGGTTTCCTCTCGTCAGAAGATGGTGTCATGAGAGATGCAGATAAATTATGGAGATATTCTCAGAAAGGCTTTCAGGCAGATTTAAGTAGAAACAATTTCACTTTCGATTTTCTTTATAATAAAATGCTCAAAAATATTGATAGAAAAAATTATTTTTGTTTTGATTCTGCCCGCGACATCGCCCGCCAAGAACTTGAAAATAGAAGGAGGGAATTTTCGGAATAATACTGTGTACCCAGGGAACATACTCGCCAATATATGAAATTTAAACATGACAAAATAAATGCTCTTTCTGCTTAACCCACAATTTGTTATTCTAAAAATAACTCGCAACTCTCCAATCATGTCATCTTGAGTGGAACGTCAGTGGAATCGACCGCGTGTCGCTATAGCTTTAGCGGTGGCGCAAAGATCTCAATTAGCACAAAAATAAATCCCCATGCGGATAAAATCTCCGCACGGGGATCAAGAAGAACTTTATTGCGCCATCAAATCGATAACGGCCACAAGTGGTGATTTCTGCTTATTCTTAATGCCCAATACATCGGCTGCGAATTTAGCACTCGCTTCGCACACTCTGCGACCCTGAAAAAGCATACCAAGGCCGAAATCCAAGGATCCCCATGCTGCCGACATCTCCTCCTTGGCCACCGTTTTTTCCTCAACAACATCAGGAAAAATCAAACTGCTAAAAATATTCGCCGTCATGACATTATCCTCCCAGTTCGTGAGTTGAGCACAATAAAAAAGCAACATCCTCCACTAATTTAAAAGAACATTGCTACCTAGTTATCCCCCTATTTAACTGTTACAATTTTACTTCCTGTGCCCTCTCTTTGTCAATGCATGAAAGATTTAATCCCCCTCTCTCCCTTTGGGAGAGATGTCATGTACTCATGACAGAGAGGGCTTATGTATTTTATTCCCTCTCCCAACCCTCTCCCGAGTACGAGGAGAGGGGGCGCTGTTTATTTTCTTACTGAGGCACAGACAAGGAGTTAGCGAGGAATTACGTAGAGACGCGATTTATCGCGTGTCATCAATTGCAAAATTTTTAGACGCGATAAATCGCGTCTCTACTTGAAAAAATAAAGAAAAATGCTACACTTTAAATGACTTAAATCTTTTTCAAATTAAAATTTATATTTATGATGATAGATATTCATACACATGTTTCCAATGAAAATATTTTGTTTGATTATAAGAAAAAAAGCAAAAACAAAGTAACAAAAATAATATCCATACCTTATTTTAATAAAGATAGCCATGATATTCCCAAAATACCAGACATTGAGGAGCTTTTGGAATTTACCGATAATAATCCTGACGTATATGCACTTGGAAGCATTGATATGGATGAAGAATTAGAAAAACAATTAATCCGTCACGAAGAATTATTTAAAGAAAAAAGAATCGTAGGCATCAAACTTTATCCAGGTTACCAACATTTCTATCCCTATGAAGAAAAAGTTATTAAAATCGCCAAACTTTGCGAAAAATATGACAAACCGCTAGTCTTTCATTCTGGCGACACTTTTGATCCTGACAATAAATCTATTTTAAAATATGCCCACCCCATTCATATTGATGAATTAGCTAGAAGATGTCCAAAAACTAAAATAATAATTTCTCATTTCGGCTTTCCTTATTACATGGAAACTACCAATATGATAGCCAATCATGACAACGTATACGCAGACATCTCTGCAATTATGGTTAAATTTAGCACCTCCAAAGAAACAAAAAAAATTCAAAAACAATGTTACTATGATTTGGAAAGATCTTTTACTTATTACCCTATCATCAAAGAAAAAATAATGTTTGGGACAGATTTTGCTGGCAATGAATCAGCCCTCAGTCTCGTAAAACCATATATTAAATTAATAAAAAAATTCCTAAATAAAAACCAACAAGAAAAAGCTTTTTATAAGCTGGCGGAAAAATTATATTTTAATTAAAAAATAATAATTTCAGTTAAAATTCTTTTAAATAAAATAATCTCCACGTGCCAATTCCGCGTGGAGATTTTAAAATCCATTTGTTTCATCTTTAATTTGACAAATATATCCGGCCAGCCAAATCAAGCAGATAATAATGAACTGATTTCTCATCTTCTTCGGAAGACAATATTTCGGCAATAGAAGAAATTCTTTTGGCGACACCCTCTCTTGTTAAAGTTCGTTAAATTAAAATTATTTTTATACTAGTTACTATATATGCATTTGATTTCTCCCCACTTTTCTGTTAAAATAGCATCAATGGTGACTTATTATTAAGAAAATTAATTCATGTTTCATATATTAAAAAACATTATCTGGATAGTGGGGTTTGTGGTCGTGGGCAGTTTTGTCCTGGATTATTTCGGCTACGAAATAAATAAAAATTATTTCAAAGAAAGAAAAAGTGATTGCCAAGAAAAACTAAAAGAATGCCAATCTGATTTATTACACCAAGGAATAGACAATGCCAAGTGCAACTTCAATTGCCTTGATCCAAAATTGGTTATTAGAAAAAAATGATGATGTGGAACACTAATCGACGCTAATTTTTCTCGAATAATCACAAATTTATCACATAATAAAAGTATATACCTAGGTATATACTTTTGTTTTTAATGCTTTCTTATCTGACTAGAATAATCAACACTATTTTTATTTACCTTGTTATTGTCAATTAAGTAATAATTTTTAATTTCCGCAAGAGATTTATCAACGGGAATTAATTTTAATTTATAAAATACTTCATGCATAAGCCCTGGCAAAATTATTTTATAAGTAAATGGAAATTTTATGTCAAAGACATCTCCCATTCTGCGAGTAATGACATTAGTACAATTATTAAAAAGAGTATTATAAAAAATAGGCTCATCGTAAACATTATTAATGTCTTTGGCAATTAATAGGAACAATTCCCGTGCCTCTTTGGCACTGGATGTCATTGGATAAATATGCATTCTTTCTTTGCGCAAATCCGTCCTAAGTCCCACAATATCTCTCTCGCTTCCCACCACATAAATAATCTCAAATTCTCTTAATACTCCCAATATTGGAGAAAAAGATTCCCCCTTCTCTCGGCGTGTCTCAACTGATATAACCATATTTTGATTATCCTCAAAACGAAAAATAATAAAAATATGCGCCATGCCCTCAAACTCAGAAAAATGAGAAATTGCCACATCTACTCCCATTATTTTATCTAAATCGAAATTTTTCTGGATATAATTAATGCCAGCTACATTATTTTGCTTCCAATCAAAATCTCTAAAATTAATTACCTTAATTTTTGAGTCTTGAATTTCCAACTTAGCTAACTTTTCTTGACCCAATTCCCAATCTCGATTATGACTAGGATTTTTAGTAAGAATCACTATGCTAAATAAAACTAAAATTAATACGATAATTAACATAATAATATTTTTAAATTTCATTAAATTGTTAAAAATAAATAAGTTATAAAGTTTGTAAAGTTCTTAAAGTTTATAAAGTTAAATTGAATTGTTGAATTGCTTTAATGCTAATATATTAATATGAATATTACTTCTTAAGCACTGCCAAAAATGCTTCTGGCGGGATAGAAACTTTTCCAATATTTTTCATCTTCTTTTTTCCTTTTTTCTGTTTATCTAAAAGTTTGTTTTTTCGAGTTACATCTCCTCCATAAAGCTTGGCAATAACATCCTTGCGATAAGCACTAACTGTTTCTCGGGCAATAACTTTTCCGCCTATAGCGGCTTGAATAGCGATAGCAAAATTTTGTCGAGGAATTGATTCTTTTAATTTTTTAACTGCCGCTTTGCCATCTTTAAAAGCATTCTTCTTGGGCACTATGCGAGAAAAAGCTTCTACTTTTTCATCTGCTACCAAAATATCCATTTTAACTAAATCAGAAGCACGATAATCAGCCATTTCATAACTCATTGAGGCAAATCCCGATGAAACACTCTTTAAATCATCATGGAAATTTATAATCACATCTGTAAGTGGCGCATCATATTGAAGCAAAACTCTTTCAGCATCAATATACTCAGTATTTCGATATTCACTGCGAACATTATTTAATAACTCCATTACTGCGCCCAAATAAACAGAAGGGGTAACTATATCCAATTTTACATAGGGCTCCATAATACTATCAATTGTCGCAGGATCGGGCATATCAATTGGAGAATATACTAGCTTAATCTCCTCTCTATCTTTTAATTTAATATTATAAACTACACTTGGGGTAGTAACGGTTGGAGAAAGATTAAATTCTCTCTCTAGTCGAGCCTGAATTATCTCCAAATGAAGCATCCCCAAAAATCCACAACGGAAACCTCGTCCTAGGGCTGGATTGCTTTCCGGTTCAAATACGAAAGCTGCGTCATTTAATTTTAATTTATCCAAAGAATCTCTCATTATGGTATAATCTTCCCCCTCCAATGGATAAAAACTGGCGTACACCATCGGGCGCACATCTTTGTATCCGGCTAGGGGCTCAACTTTTTCCTTTCCTTCGCGAGTAGAAGCCAAAGTAATCGTATCTCCCACCTTGCAATGTTCCACGCTTTTAAATCCTGTGGCGATATAACCAATATCTCCTGCGGTCAAAAACTCTTCCACTGTTAACATGGGGCGAAAGCTTCCCACCTCAATGGCAATACTTTCCTTGTCTGTAACCATCATTAAAAGCTTATCTTCCCTTCTTACTCTTCCATCAATAATTCTCACATCTGCCAGTACTCCTTTATAAGTATCATATTTTGAATCAAAGATAAGTGCTCGCAAGGGCTTATCGATATCTCCCACTGGAGCGGGAACTTTTTTTACCACCGCCTCCAAAACTTTATCCACACCTTGACCTGTTTTTCCAGAAGCATGCAAAATATCCTCTTCACTACAACCCAAAATATGAATTATTTCTTTAGTAGTTTTTTCAATATTGGCGTTGGGCAAATCTATTTTATTTAAAACTGGAATTATCTCCAGACCTTGTTCGATAGCTAAATAAAGATTAGAAAGAGTCTGTGCTTGAACCCCTTTAGTGGCATCCACCAATAAAACTGCCCCCTCTACCGCCGCCAAAGAGCGAGAAACTTCATAGCCAAAATCAACATGACCGGGAGTATCAATCAAATTTAAAATATATTTTTCGCCGCCCTGCTCATAATTCATTTTTACCGGTTGCAGTTTTATGGTAATTCCTCTCTCTCTTTCCAAATCCATCTGATCCAAGAGCTGTTCTTTCATTTTTCTTTTTTCTACCGTTCCCGTTATTTCCAAAATTCTATCCGACAAAGTCGACTTGCCATGATCAATATGCGCTATTATGCAGAAGTTTCTTATGTTTTTCATAATATAAATAAAATGTAGAGTATAAATTTAAAATAAAAAATTAGAGCAATCAAGTGATTGCGAGAGCAATTTTACGTGATGCGCAATTATGCAGAAATTTCTAATATTTTTTTGTGCCACACTCATTTCAATTTTTATTCAACTAATTAATTCCTCCAGGAATCGTAATTTTATCCCATATCTAATCTTGCCCTAAAATTTCAAATTAGGCAATAATACAAAAAACTCACCCCAGGCACTGTTACAAAATAATTCATACATTTCGCACTCATCCTCACACCATCTTTGCTTAAAAAATTCCTCACAATATCTCGATATTCCTCAGAATTTTTTAGACAAATCTAATGCAAACTTAAGCACGAACTACACAAATTATTTCATGACAGTGCCTAAATACTTGTGAGCACTTTTTAAGTTATTGTTTTTATAAACTAAAGATTATTCTCCTCCTCAAGCGCTTTGGGTTTTTTAAAAATGTATTCAAAAGTTGATTTTTTAAAATCATTAAATTCCTCTATTTGTAGCCAATAGCAAGCAATCAAAAAAGTTGAAACTCCCATACCTGCTGAAATTATTAACTGTGCCAAAACTTCTCCCAAAGTTTTTAATTGAATAAAGTTAGCCAAAGTGTGTCGTGTTAAATAAATGGCTATCATTAAAAAAGCGCTGGCAATTAAAATTTTAACTACGGAATCAGCCATTTTTCGCTTGTTTATATTTTCAAATTTTTTATTCAACAAAAAGAACAGCGTTGCCATATTAACAATACTTGCCAAAGAAAAAGCGATAGCCAGTCCCAAAATTTGAAATCTATCGATTAAGATTATAACCAATAAAATATTTATTGTTTCACTTATGAGCGCTGCATAAAAAGGAGTTTTGGTATTTTCCAATGCATAAAAACATCTAGTTAATAGAGGAATGGTGCTTTGCGCAAATAAACTGAGTGAAAGAAACCCAAGAACCCATAAAGTCGCAGTAGTATCCTCCCAATCAAATTCTCCCCCTCCCAACACCGCCCTAACGATTTCCGCTCTCAAGGAAAAAATTATTAAACTCGCCGGGATGACAAAAAATAATATTCTTTTAAAAGTTCGAGTAAAAACATAATTAAACTTATTTATATTTTCTTTGGCAGCCAAGGAGCTTAACTGAGGAAAAGCGGCAATGGAAAAAGAAATACCAAAGATACCCAAAGGCACGCTTTGCAGATTGTTGGCAAAATTAAAAACCGCCAATGATCCAGATGCCAAAGTTGAAGCAAAAATAGTTACAATCAAAAGATTTATCTGACTCACTCCCATTGCCATGCTTCGCGGAATCATTAATCGAATAACTTTTCTTATATTTGCATCTTTAATTATCTCACCAATTTTTCTAAATTGATAAGTGAAACCTACAAATTTAACTGCCGCAAATTGTAGCATGAAATGCATTAATGCCCCAAGGACAACTCCCCAGGCCAAACCGGCAATTCCCCAAAATTCCACAAAAAAAACTGCCCCTATAATTATTCCAATGTTATAAAATATAGGAGCAATTGAATAAACTAAAAATCTTTTATAGGAAACCAGTATTCCGCCAAAAATTGCACTGATTCCTAAAAATAATGGGCTCAGAAACATTATTCTAGTTAAATTTGCTACTTGCGTTATTTTATCTGGATTAAAGCCTGGAGTAATAAGTTTCATTAAAACTGGCGCAAATAAAAAAAAGATGAGAGAGATAGCTATGACAATAATTACTTGCAAAGTTAATAACCCTGAAGCTAAATCCCAAGCCTTATCTCTATTTTTCTTGGTTATCAAGCCCGTAAAAACTGGAATAAAAGCAGCACTCAACGCCCCCACTATTAGGAAATTATATATCAAATCTGGCACTCGAAAAGCGGCGTAATAAATATCCAATTCATCTCCTGCCCCAAATTTAGATGCCAAGATTCTATCTCTAAAAAGACCCAAAATTCTGCTTAAAACTCCAGCCACAGAAACTATCAAAGCTGCCCCAGCAATTGTCTTAGTGGGACTTCCGTTTAAAACTTTATTGTTAATAATTTTTTGAATCAAAGTATTTGAGGCACTGTAACAAAATAACTTACACATTTCACATCCATTTTTACATCATCTTTTCTTTAAAAAATTCTCAAAATATTTCAATATCTTTCAAATTTTTTTAAATAAATCTGATGCAAACCTGAACACGAACTGCACAATTTATTTTATTACAGAGCCTAAATTTAAATTTATTTTCTCGCCCATTCTGACAACTTCTTACACATAAACGCAATTCACCATCATCGCCCAATAACTCTAACTCCTATAAATTAACACAAACCCCATCAAAAATCAAATTCTATTACTCCACTTTTCTCCCAAGCGTAAAGATATGATTATCATTTCCCAAAATTCCAAAGGCTCAACCTTGGGTGCATTTAAAGGTTGAGCCTTGGAAATTTTATATGTATAAGTAAACGACCACCGGACTGAGGTCCGGTGGCTTTGGTTTTGCCGGCTTAATCGCCGGCAAGGCATTTTCATTATGTCGAAATAATCTACATTATAATTAAAGTTTGATCAATTTGATTGCTTGAAATTATCTTTATATTTTTATGCTCAAATATTTAAACGGGGTTGTATTTTTAAATGTTAAAAATTATATAGATATTACACCCCCCACTAAAGCCGCCCTGCCGGGACAGCTTTAGTGTACGGCGTCGCCTTCAAACGTACACCCCAGCTGCGCTGGGGGTTTATAGAATAATGTACAGACGAGACATGCCTCGTCTCTACTGATTCCCCAAAACTACTCCTGAAAATTTATCTGTTTTTAACTTATCTTCAAAGCACAAAGAGACATACTCATTTTCATTTGAAGAACAGTCTTTTAATTTTTCACTTTTCCATTTTTCTTTCCAAACTTTGGGATAATTCAAAGAAAATTTGAATTCACTTCCTATGCTGCCAGATTGTTTCTGATTAAGAAGCGAATAAGAATTAGCTTCCTTATTTTTATTAATTTTAAATGGCAAGATATATTTATATGTAATTGTAGTTTCTTCTTGGGGACTAACATAAACCCAATTTGCAAAAACAGTTTTGCCTGCTTCATTATAAATTCGCGTGCCTGTTTTTTCATCAATTTTCATCTGAGATTCCTCAATCTTAACATCAAGATCTTCTTCAAAATTTAGAGATTTATAATCCACTACATCACTATTTATTTCCCTGGTTTGTCCCTCAACCTCAATCAAAGTTGATCCTTGTGGAACATAGATTCTCATGTAGTCAGCATTCACCTTATTCCACCATTGGTACTGCGAATTTCCGCCATTGTGCTTCCTGATAACAGAAACTGTATTAACTATATCTCCATCAGAAGAAATATCCACCGTTTGCTCAATTTTTTCGCTCACAATCCCGTCCGTTTTATAACCATTGATATTACTGTTTATCACACTTAGATAATCATTTGAGTTTTGCAATACTTCTCCTGACCATCCCAAATCAGAAACCACCCTCTGCAAATCACCATTGCTAAAATAAATTAAAATATGCTTTTCTTCCAAGGCATCACTAAAAATATTCAATGTATCCGATATTGTTTTTACATCAGCTGAATTTAAAAGTCTATCCATGATTATCGGAGCTAAATCAGATAAAATTTTCTTAGGACGATTTTCTACCTTGTCATAATCTTCTTCAACCTCATATTGAATATTTTGTATAAAATTTTCCTGAGTTAGTACCACGCCATAATCTTTCATCTCAATCGGACCGGTAACTCCTAACATTTTTTGCATTACAGTGGGCGTTAGGGTTATAACTCCGTCTACCGTTGGGCCGCCGGTTTTTTCATAAAACAACATTGCTTTTTTGGCAGAAGTCGGAAAATCAGGGAACCAATTACTATCATGCAAACTCCAAGATGTGCTTATTTTTTGAATTGGCTTGGGTGGAATAATCTTATCCAACAATTGCCCGTCAGGATTAAAAATCCCATCGATAAAAAAGTTCCGCACCCTTCCGCTACTATCTATATCCAATACTCCATAACTACCAATAAAACCACCCGTAGCTCTCATTTCTTGATTATTTTGAAATAAAAACAGATATTTTCTCGGGCCATTGGCTCCGATTAAATCAGCCACCAATTTATTATTAACAGAAAAATCCTCCACTGTTTTGGTTATAATGGGAAGCTTATTTTTTAAAGTCAATATTTTATCCCTACTTTCTTCAGGTATGTCATCTATTTTAACTTTATTTAAATTCTCCTGAGCTCTAATTAAATGATTATTAATTTCATTTAAATCATTACTAAAAGAAACGAAAAAATCCAATAACGAAATTTTATCACCTCCATCAGATTTATTTTCTTTTATTTTATTAACATTGTCGGCCATCTGGCTGGCTTTTTCTCCAGCCAAAGAAAGATCCTTGCCAGCCTCTGTTACGTAATAACCTGAAGAAAGTTTGGAAGCCCCGGGAATAAAACGTGAAACAGAAATAACCCCCTTCCCCAAACCTTCCAATGAAGTGGAAATTTCAGAAAAATTTTCATAAGCCTCGCTAAACTTATTCATTGAAACTAAGAAATTTTTTTCCTTAACTCCATCTAGGGCAAGATTAATATTATCATAAGCTTCCCTGCTCACTCCCAGCACTTTTTCCTGCGTATTTATTCCTTTTTGAATATAGCTTATTCCAAGAGCTATCAAACAAAGAGCTATAGGAGATAAAACCATCCAATTGAGAAAAAAACTTTTATTTCTTTTTTCCTTATTAACTGTTTTTGATTTTTTATAAGAATTCTTATAAATGTTTTCCTTGGGCACAAATGAGTCAGTTCCCTGAGGCACTTCCGGAAAAACCTTCTCCTTAATATTTTTTTTGTAAGTTTTATTTTTATTTAAATTATGTCTTAAGCCGATTTCACCCCCCGCATCGACATCAAAAGCTTGTCCAAATCTATAAAGTTGGCACTTAATTTCTTTTTTGGGAAGAATTTCCAAATTTCTTTTTTGAGAAAAATTATCCACAAAACTTCTATTGTTTTGCTTTTTGTTTATCATAATATCTGAAATATTTTTATACTTTACAAAAATCAGATCTCGTTATAAATATTTTTTGTTTGTTGGGCCATTTTTTTCCAGCTATACTTAAGAATTTGTTTTCTTCCTCTTCTTACTAAATCTTTTTTCAGCTCAGAATCCAAAAACATTTTCTCCATTGTTTCAATAATTGAATCGGTCTTTTTTCCATCAAAATAATAAGCGCTTTTTCCCAAAATTTCCCGCATGCACCCATGTCCATTGGATGCCACTGGCAAACCTCTTTCCATAGCCTCTAGCGGTGGAAGACCAAATCCCTCATACAAAGAGGGGAAAACATAAGCCTCTGCTTTCTCGTATATGAATTTAAGATCAGAATCCTCTACAAATCCGGTTGAAATAATATTTCTTATATTATCTTTCTTTATTTTTTTCAAAAGCTTATTATAAAAATAATCTCTTTTGCCCACCAAGACCAAATAAGGCACTTTGGTAAATTTTTTACCATTCCTAATCTTGGTTGAAAAAATTTTCCAAGAATCAACCAATCTATCTAAATTTTTATGAGGATAGGCATTTCCTACATAAATCAAATATGGTCTAATTATACCATATTTTCTTAAAATATCTCCATTGTTTTTAGTCGCTGGTTCCGTTTCTTTTTTAAAATCACAAGCTTCGTAAGTAACTGCTATTTTATCCTTTTTTAAAAATGCATACTTAGCCAAAATATCATTTTTGCTAAATCGAGAGACAGTAATAATTTTTTTTGACCTGCGAATCGCATTTCCAATTGCCAGCTTATATGCCATAAACTTAATCCAATAAAAAATAGGATTAAGGGTAGTATTTTTAAGCGTTGGAAAATGCAATAAAATTAAATCATGAATAGTAATAATAAATTTTTTACGATAAAAAAGTGGCACATTAAAGTGAGGAAAATGAACTATATCCAAGTTATACCTATTTAAAAGTTTGGGCATATTTATCTGCTCTGAAAAAGTGTACCAGCGATAATCAGCTAAAACTTTTTTAAAATTTTTATTCTTAGGTTGGAACTCATCAAAATTTTCTTTCAATAAAAAAATAAAGTATTGATTTTCTTTATCAATCTTTTCTAAATTTTCTATTAATTTTTGAGCATACCGCCCTAAGCCCTTCCCTACACTGCCATAAAACCGAGCGTCAATTCCAATTCGCATAAAATTACAATTTTATATTTTAGATGTAGGGGTCCGACCCCCTATAGTGGGTCGGACCCCTACAAGAATACCTTAGATTTAAATTATTACACGAAGTCCTTCCTGGTTAAGTCAAATCACCCTTAACTACACAAATCTATAGATTCTATAAATAATTTAATTATTTTAAATAACTAAAATTATAAAAAATTATTTTCTTAAATATTCTTGAATGCTNNCCCGCTGCCCAAATCCCAGTAGCGGTGGTTTTGCCATCTTTTTCTATTTTAATATAACCCTCTTCATCCAACTCTACTCCCAAATCTTTGACAATTTCGGAACTAGGAATAAAACCAATTTCCACAAATAAACCGTCTATTTTTAAATTATCCACACCATTATAAATATTATCCAAGACCACTTCCTCTAGTGTTACAGTTCCCTTAACTTCTTTAACGTTGGTGTTGTAAATTATTTCTATCTTTTTATTTTTTTCCGCTGCCGTTATCCAAAAATTTTCCGCACGTAATTTTTCTCCCCGGTAAATTAAGTATACTTTTTTGGCAATATCTGCCATAAAAACAGCTGCTGAGACGGCGCTATCACTTCCTCCTATTATGCCCACTATTTTTTCTCGATAAAAGAATCCATCACATGTAGCGCAATAGGAAACTCCCTTTCCCAAAAATTCCTTTTCGCCCTCTACTCCTAATTTGCGATGCTTTGAACCAGTGGCTACCAAAATTGTTTTGGATTTTAATTTTTCCCCGTTCGATAAAAGAACCTCAAATATACCCTCACTATCTCTATTTATTTCATCTACCAAATAGCCCTTTATTTCTGCGCCAAATTTTTTTACATGTTCAGTGGTTTTTTTTGCAAAGTCAAAACCGGAAATCTCCGGAGAACCCAACCAATTTCCTATTTCATGAATCTGAGAAGTTAATCCCCCCGGCACACCACCCACTATCACATTTTTTAAACCATAACGAGAAGCATATAAAGAAGCGTTTAGTCCTGCTGGACCTGCTCCAATAATAATTAAATCGTAAATAAATTTTATCATAATAATACTCTGTTATAAAAAATTAAACTTAAATTAATATAATTCTAATTTCTAAAAGATAATATTTCTTAGAAATCCTACCCAAAAAATCAAGCGTAATTTTTTATAAACTCATCCAATAAATTCATTAATTTTTTAGTCTTATCACCAACCTTTCCCTCTCCAATTAATACGCCATCCACATTAACAATTGGAATAATTTTTTTATAAGTGGCCGTTATAAATACCTCCTGGGCAGAGAAAAATTCCTCAACACTAACATCCCTTTCTTCTATTTCAAAATCATTATCTTTTGCAAGCTTGATAACCAAATTTCTAATTGTTCCCAAAAAAACGTTATTAAGCGGGGTTATTATTTTACCCTCCCTAACTATAAACAAGTTACTCGTGGAGCACTCAAGTATATTTCCATCTTTTTTGTAGACTATTTCCTGGGCATTATTATTTACCTTTTCTTTTTGATTTTTTATGGGAAATAAATAATTTAAAGTTTTAATTTCAGGCAGATATCTTTTAAATTCTAAAGAAATTAACTTCCAACCATTTTCATAGATATCATTACTAAAAGAAAGTTTTTCCAAATCATCAACCAAAATCAAAAACGTAACATCGTCTGACTTATAAAAACCATTCTCCGATTCTCCCCCAGTCAATATAGTTTTAACTGCTGCTTCTTTTAGATTATTTTTTTCTAAAAGAACGCTGACCGCATTTTTATATTCCTCCTTGGAAATGCCTATTTTCAAATCAAGTTCTGTGGCTGATTTTTCAAATTTATCCCAGTGCTCATCAAAACAAAAGAGTTTTTTATTTTTAGTTCGCATAGCATCAAATATTCCATATCCTCGCATAAAACCCAGATCATAGGGGCTTATTTTTATTTCATCCACTTTAGCAAACTCACCATTCCAATAACAATAATTATTCATAAGACAAACTAACTCTTTAAACTTTTAACCGCTTTTTTAAACTTATTACCCCTATCAAATTCATTTTCAAACAATCCAAAACTAGCTGCTCCAGGAGAAAGCAAGACTATATCACCACTGTCAGCCACTCGCGCTGCTTCTTCCACTGCTTTATTCATGGAATCAAATACTTCAAATCTTCGATGCTCTCTATTGGGAATATTTTTTGACAATTTTTCAATTAATTTTTCAGTAGCCACTCCCCTTAAAAATATTATCCCTTTAACTTTTTCTGAAATCACTTTAGCAAAATCAGTAAAATCAAGATTTTTATCAGATCCTCCCGCAATCAATATAATCGGCCTATTAAAAGATTCTAAGGCTGCAATTGCAGCATTTGGAATTGTTGCTGCACTATCATTATAATACTTCACACCCATCACTTCATCAACAAACTCTAATCGATGACTGACCGGATGAGTTTTTAGGACTGCTTTTTTAATCTTAGCAAAATCAACCCCCAATGCGAAAACTACTCCCACGGCAGCTAAAAGATTTGAAATATTATGCTTGCTAAAATTTAAAAGATCATCTTTGCCCATCACCTGCTTTATGTCGATACCATCATTTAAGTATATTTTATCATCTTCATAAAAAACAGATCTGCCGCTGTTTTCGCGATTAAAAGAAAAACTTACAACCTGAGATCTTACTCCTTGAGAAATTTTTTTCACAATTTCATCTTCGCTATTATATACAAACCAATCATTGGGCTTCTGATACCGGCAAATATTTTCTTTATCATCTATATAATCTTTCATTCCCTTATAATAATTAAGATGGTCTGGGAAAATATTTTTAAATACTGCTATTTGAGGACTCAATTTTGCTTGACTCAAAGCAGATAAACGCCAACTTGATAACTCAAATACAATAATTGAATTGTGCTTTAAAATTTCCAATTTATCCAAAACAGATTCCTCGCCTACACCCACCTTCATAGGATTTAATCCTGAATTTTTTAATAAATCGAAAACCATCGAGGAGGTGGTGGTCTTTCCTTTGGTTCCGGTTATACCTATTATTTTATTTTTGCAAAGCTTAAAAAATAAACTGGAATCCATCTCTACAGGAATTTTATTTTTTAATGCCTCCTTTATATATTTATTAGTCCAGGGAATTTGCGGATTTTTTATTACCATGTCCACCTTCGTAAAATCTTCTATTCTATGATAACCCAAAACAAATTCTATATTTTTAATGCCTTTTAATTTTTCAATTGACCTCTTCAATTCTTCTTTACTTTTTATATCAGTAACTATTATCTTTCGGGCGCCATGTTTTGCTATAAATTTAACCACACCTAGTCCCCCACCTAAAAGACCAAGTCCAAAGACTGTTATTTTTTTGTTCTTAAAATAATTAGTATTCACGTTATTTATGCTTCAATTACCTTCAATATCTACCTTTCAATATAACACTACCATTTTTGGCGTCAACAAACAAACCCTCTTCCAATGCTATTTTTCCATTAACCAAAACATAATTTATTCCAACCGGATACTGATAAGGCTTATTAATTGTGGCTATATCATTTACAGTTTCCGGATCCAATATAACAATATCGGCATGATTACCAACTTTAATGACACCTCTTTTTTCAATTCCAAATCTCTCTGCCGGAGCACCACTCATTTTATATATGGCTTTTTCCCAACTTAAAATTCCCTTTTTCTTAACATAGTGAGCCAACACTTTGGGAAATGATCCAAAATCCCTNNTTAGAAGATATTATACTTAATGGATGTTGTATAAACTTTTCCAAATTCTCTTCACTCAGCGCCTCGGTAATTGTTATAATTCTACCATCGCTTGCTACCAATAAATCAATCACTATTTCCTCTGGACTCTTGCATTGAGATTGAGCGATATCTGCAATTATTCTGCGAGTTAAAGTTTTTCCCATCGAATACATAGCCACAATTATTTTAGCGTAATCAATACTGTCATCCCTCATCTCTCTTATTATTTTTTCCTTCAAATTATCATCTTTCAATCTCGAAATCATAGCTTTTCTCCCCCCCTTTGAAACCCAACTGGGTAAAAATGTATACAAAACTGATCCAGTTGCTGTATAGGGAAAGACATCAAAGCTAATATTAATACCATCTGCATAGGCCTTACCTATTTTATCTAAAATTTTATCTACGAGTTCCCAATTTTTCTCTCCCATTATTTTAAGGTGTGAAATGTGAATATTTTTATTTGATTTTTTAGCTGTTTCAATAGCCTCGTCTATAGATTCCAAAATATTATCAGATTCATCTCTAATATGAGTAGTATAAACTCCGCTAAAAATATCTACAATTTTACCCAATCTCTCAATTTCACTTTTGGGAGCAAGCTTGGCGTGAGAATAAACAAGTCCGCTAGAAATACCGAAAGCTCCATCCTTCATCGCTTTACTTGTCATATCCTCCATTATGGTCGATTCTTCTTCTGTCATATCTCTAGTAGAATCTCCCAACAACCCTCGCCTCAAAGTACTGTGCCCAATCATTGTTCCAAAATTAACAGATAACTCTGCTTTTCGGACTTCCTCAAGGAAATCACCTACCGTAACCCAATTAACATTTATATTGTTAATATCAAACCATTTTCTAATAGATTTTATCATTTCCGAATTATGCAAAGGCGCCAAAGAGGATCCGCAGTTCCCCCCAATAATTGTTGTTATACCTTGATAAATAAGACTTTCTAATTTAGGATTAGAAAATATTCTCCAGCGTGTATCGGAATGATTATTTACATCAATAAATCCAGGTGTCACATATCTATTTTTTGCATCAATTATTTTGTCAGCCGTTTCATTATACAAATCTCCAATTTCAACTATCATGCCTTCTTTAATCGCAATATCCTCCTTTTGCATAGAATTACCAGTTCCATCGATAATTACTCCATTTTTAATAATGATATCAAACATAAGACTTTTTTACCCAGTATTTTTTTGAGAAAATTGCCAAATATAAAATTAAGATATTATTTTTGGCATAAAGCTAAAAAGAATACTCAAAAGGTTCTGGATTTTTTTATTTTATTTTATTTTTCCTATATAGCTAACCATATCAACTAAGCGACAAGAATATCCCCACTCATTGTCATACCAAGCAATAATTTTAACCAAATCTCCCCCCACTACCTTAGTTAATTCTTTTTGAACAATGGCAGAGTGATAGTTTCCAACAATGTCGCGGGAAACCAAAGCCTCATCTGTAACCTGCAAAATACCCTTCATGTCGCCCTCTGAGGCTTTAACAAGGGCATTATTTATATCATTCTCTGTTACATCTTTTTTTAAAATTGCTGTCAAATCGCAAGCAGATCCAACAATTGTCGGGATTCGAAAAGCCATTCCATCAAAATTACCTTTTAAACTTGGTATAACCAAAGTGGTCGCCACTGCTGCTCCAGTGGTGGTTGGAATAACACTTTGTCCTGATGCTCGACCTCTTCTTTTGTCTTTCCCAGTAGCCACATCAATTATGGTTTGAGTAGATGTATAGCTATGCACCGTTGACATCATGGCTTTTTCTACACCAAACTCATCATTTAAAACTTTCATTACCGGAGCCAAACAATTGGTGGTACACGATGCATTAGAAATAATTTTATCCTCAACAGTTAATTCTTTTTCATTAACTCCCATTACAAAAGTTTTTATACTTTCATCTTTGGCTGGAGCGGAAATAACAACTTTTTTAGCACCTGCTTCCAAATGCTTTCCTGCACCTTCTTGATTAATAAAAATTCCGGTACACTCAAGAACCACATCGACTTCCAATTCTTTCCAAGGTAGTTGCAATGGATCTTTTTGGGCAAAAACGGGAAATTCTCTTCCATCAACAATTAATTTTCCATTTTCTGATTTCACGTCTTTTCCATAAACTCCATAAGCACTATCATATTTTAATAAATAAGCCAAACTCTCCGCATCAGCCAAATCATTTATGGCCACCACCTCCATATCTTTCCTTTCAAAAATTATTTTAAAAGAGGGACGACCGATTCTCCCGAAACCATTAATTGCTACTTTCAACATATTTTTTGTTTTTAATTAAGTTAAATAATTATGCTGATATTCTAACACGAAAACATATATGGAACAAATTATTTGTCAAAATTATAACGTTGATTTTTAATAAGAAATAAGGTAAACTAAAACATACTGCTATTGTAAATAATAAAGTTATTGCAACTATTAAATTGTTGAAATGTTAGTATGCTAAGATATTTTATAAAAACCTTTGGTTGCCAAATGAATTTTTCCGACTCGGAAAGATTGGCTTCTTTTTTAAACTCATCGGGCTTTACGCCGCTAAAAATTAAAACTGATAAAGAAATAATTGCCAAAGATTTGGCCAGGGCCAACTTGGTTATTTTTAATAGTTGTGGAGTGCGAAAAATGCCTGAAGATAGAGCTTTTGGACAGATCCATAACTTACGGAAAAATAATCCCAACATAAAAATAGCTTTAACTGGTTGCATTTCTCAAAGAAAAGATGTGCAAACGGTTCTGAAAAATAAAGTAGATTTATTTTTTTCTATTAAAGATTTTGATTTGCTTAAAAATTTTGTAATCGAAAATTTTTCTAAAAATTTAAAATTAAAAACCTTGCCTACCAGCAGGCAGGTTAAAAATTCAAATAATACCCAAGAAAATATCGCTTATTTGTCAGTCACGCCCAAATACACAAATGACTTCTCTGCCAACGTGCCAATTATGACTGGTTGCAATAATTTCTGTGCTTACTGTGTGGTGCCCTATGCACGCGGTCGGGAAGTTTCTCGCCCCGCAGAAGAAATCATAGATGAAGTAAAATCTTTAGTTAAAAATGACTATAAAGAAATAATTTTATTGGGACAAAATGTGAATTCATATCGTTCCACCTCTCCCTCTGGGAGAGGGGTTGGGGGTGAGGGTGTAAATTTTGCCCAATTACTAAAAATGATCAATAATATCCCTGGCAATTTTTGGATCCGTTTTATGACTTCTCATCCTAAAGATATGAGCGATGAGCTAATTGAGCCTATTACTCAATTAGACAAAGTTTGTGAATCTGTTCATTTGCCGATTCAGTCAGGTAGCAATACCGTGTTAAAAAATATGAATCGCCGTTACACCCGCAAGCATTATTTAGGTTTGATTAAAAAAATAAAAGAGAGTTTTGCAAAAAATAAACCTGGTGCCATATTTTCCTTATCTTCCGATGTTATTGTGGGTTTTCCAGGTGAAACTAAAACTCAACTGGAGAAATCAGCCGAAGTGATGCGCAAAGTTAAATATGATATGGTTTATTTCGGACAGTTCTCTCCTCGCCCCCAAACCGCTGCCTGGCTCATGGAAGATAATGTAAGTAAACCGGAAAAAGAAAGGCGCGAAAAATATCTCAATGAAATTCTCAAAAAAACTTCCTTGGAAAATAACCAAAAATATTTAGATAAAATTTTTGATGTTTTAATTGAAAGCCAAAAAGGAGGCACTTACTTCGGCAAAACCCGCACCCTCAAAAATGTAAAAGTGACAAATGTTAACATTTGTCATCCTGAACTTGATTCAGGATCTAAGAGTTTGATAGGTAAAATTATTTCTGTAAAAATAACTAAAGCCAACATTTGGAATTTGGAAGGAAAAATATATATAAAATAATATTTAAAATAAATAAATAAATAAATAAATAAATTTTATTCCAAATTTTTTATTTCATTAACTATTTCTTCAATATCATTTATCCATTTATCTTTATCACCCTCATCAAAGAGCTCTCTCATTTTTCTGCCGACTTCCAGTTCCACTTTTTTACCATACAAATCACCAGAAAAATCCAAAAGATGAGCCTCGAGAATCCCCGTTCCGCGCCTACTTAATATTCCAGCCTTATACCTCCTCCCTTCAACCATAGCAAGCCCGGCATAAATTCCCTCTTCCATATCTCCATTAAATTCGACATTTGCAGTTGGATAACCAAGCGTTCGACCTTCCTTCTGACCATGAAGAACATTGCCCTCAAAAATATTCATACATTTGACTAAAAACTATTATAAGCATATTATACCAAATAACTTTTATGAATAATAGCCAAAAAATAATCGTCATTCTTGGTCCCACTGCCAGCGGTAAATCATCTACCGCTATTAAACTTGCCCAAAAATTTGATGGCGAAATAATCTCTGTTGATTCTAGACAAATTTATCGAGGGATGGATATTGGAAGTGGCAAAATAACAAAAGAAGAGCAAGAAATAATACCCCACTGGATGCTTAATATTGTTAGCCCCAAAACCAATTTCAGCGCTGCTCAATTCAAGAAAAAAACTGACAAAATTATAGCAGATATCTTAAGGCGCGGAAAACTACCCATTCTTTGCGGAGGCACCGGTTTTTGGATAAAGGCCATTGTAGATGATGTGATTTATCCAAAAGTAAAACCCAACTGGAAATTAAGAGAAGAATTAAATAAAAAAGACCTGGGAGAATTATTAAAAGAATTAAAAAATCTTGATACAGAAAGGGTTAAAACAATAGATATAAATAATAAGGTTCGCCTAATCAGAGCTATTGAAATTTGCCAAACCCTTGGACAAGTTCCAGTAGTTCAAAATAAGCCAGAAAACAAAAAATATGAATTTTTACAGATTGGAATTAAAAGAGAGAAGGAAATTTTACACAAAAGAATAAAATTAAATGTCAAAAAAAGATTCGAAAGTGGCATGATTGAAGAAGTGGAAAAGCTAAAAGAATCTGGATTAAGTTGGGAAAAATTAGAAAGCTTTGGATTAAGCTACAAACTCATCCCCCAATATTTAAAAGGAGAAATAAAAACCGAAGAAGAACTTTTAGAAAAAATTTATTTAGCTGAAAAAAATTACGCCAAACGTCAAGTGACATGGTTCAAAAAAGACCCCCGCATCAAATGGCTCGAGAATTACAAAGAAACCGAAAAAGAAATAATAAATTTTCTATCAAATAAATAAAACCAAAACAAAAATAGATCCATTATATCTACGATCGTAAAATAACGGATCTATTTTTGATTTAAAGAAAGTGCTGCTTATAATTTAAATCTTTTTATAAGATTACTTTCTATTGATTTATCAATATTAATTACTTTTAATTGTAAAACAAATTTATCCACTTCAAAAAATTTAGCTATTTTATCAATTTCTTTTTTGCATGAATAAGGGTAAATAAAGGTAGATTTTTGAATTTCTATTAATCCAATCTGTTTCATTTTTTTACGCAAAGCATCCCTAGCCACCCTCTTTTTTTCGGGAATATCAAAAATCACTAAATGCCAATCTTTATCCCATTTTTCAGGCTTATTTATTTTAATTTCATTGAGTTTTATTTTTTTAGCTTCTCTTTCACCTTTTACTGTCAATTCAATATTCCACCACTCATTATCTTTTTTATATTTAACAACTCCATCATTACTTAAACTTTCTATGTTTCTATATAAATTCTTTCTATTTATTTCCCCCCAATCATAAGACAAATTTCGAAAAACTCTTCTTTGCGCCCTGGGAGAAGTGCTTAATCCCAAGGCGACTCCTGCTAAAAGCAGCAATAAAATTTTATCTCTTGTATCTCTTTTGATTATTGACATTTTGTTTTTTATTTAATTTTTAAAATATCAAGACAAGCTATTAATTAAAAGAATTATACCACAAAACAAATCCATTAGCTACACGATCGTAAAATAACGGATCTATTTTTGATTTAATAAAATTGATAGTTAAATAAGAATAAAATAATTTGAGGTGGTAGCTATGATAAGCCAACCACCTCGTTGATGTTTGATTGTTTGTCTATTTTTCATCAGAAGATTTACCGAAATTCATTCCAACCGGAACGCCATCGGCCTGATGAGAACGACAACCGCCACGGCAAGCTGCACAAACTGCAGATTGCTCAATGGCTTGACGTGCTTTTGCGGCAGTAATATTTTTCTTGCCTGGAATCAAGATTCCCTTACTTGTTCCAAAGCCGGTTGGGATTCTCGCAGCATTGCCACGCAACGTTCTTTCCAACAAAGGACGGTCTGTGTTGTAGTGCATAATTCACCTCATTGGGTAAATTTTATATTTAGCAGAAATAAATTCCTGCCCATCACCAAATAACAAGTTACAATAGTTCAAAAAAGACCTTCTGTCAAGAATGAGAAAGTCTTTTTTATCCTATTGTGAGAGTTTATTTTTGAGCATTTCGGTGGCTGATTGCGGATTAGCTTTTCCTTTGGTTTCTTTCATTACCTGACCCATTAGAAATTTAAAAGCATTTTCTTTTCCACTTTTGTAATCATCAACAGAAGCTTGATTATCAGCTAAAATTTTATCCACAATTTTTTCTAACTCGCCATCATCATTCATTTGAGCTAGATTTTTTTCTTCTATAATTTGAGAGGGATCACCGCCGTTTTTATATATTTCTTCGAGTACTACCTGAGCTGCACTGGAATTAATTTTTCCATCAGCTAAAATTCCAATAAGCTCAGCGTAATTTTCAGGCGTAATTTTTATATCGCTGATTTTTTCCTGCGATTCCACTAAATGCTTTCTAATTTCTGTATTAAGATAATTTACGGTTAATTTAAATAATTTTTCTTTAGCAGATTTTACTTCTCCGCAAGAAATTTTTTCTTCCAGTTCACTCACGGTCTCCTCGAAATAATTGGCCAAATCTCTTTCAGACACCAAAAGCTCTGCCTCACTTTCCCCTAGTCCATATTCCTTAATAAATCTTTCCTTTTTATTGGCTGGCAGTTCGGGCAATTCTCTTTTGAGATTTTCAATATAATTATCATCAAAAAGCATCGGAGGAATATCGGGCTCAGGAAAGTAACGATAATCAGCCGCTGTTTCCTTTACTCTCTGAGAAACTGTAATATTTTTTACGGAATCCCAACCACGAGTTTCTTGAATAATTTTTTCTCCGCTTTCTAAAGCCTCAATCTGCCTCTCAATTTCAAACTCAATGGCTTTTTGCACAAATCTAAATGAATTTATATTTTTAACCTCTACCTTTGTTCCACTCAATTTATCTACACCCTCTGGATAAACAGAAATATTTGCCTCACAACGCATATGTCCCTTTTCCATATCTGCATCTGAAATTCCAATATATCGGCAAATTTGTTGTAGTTTTTGACAAAATTCTCTCGCTTCTTCTCCAGTTTCAAAATCAGGTTCTGTCACCAATTCCATCAAGGGCACCCCCGCTCGATTAAAGTCTACCAAAGAATAACTTGTCCCTTTTGGATGGGTTAACTTACCAGTATCTTCTTCAAGATGAATTCGAGTAATTCCCACTTTCTTTCCGTTAATTGCGAGTTCTCCTTTTTCGCATAGAGGTTGATCATATTGAGAAATTTGATAACCCTTGGGAATATCAGGATAAAAATAATTTTTTCTATCAAACTTAGTATCCTTAAGTAAATTACAATTCATCGCAAGCCCAGCTAATTGTACAAATTTAATCGCCTCCTTATTTGGCACTGGCAAAGTTCCAGGCTGAGCGGTGCAAACTTCACAAATATTGGAATTTGGTTTTTTATCCAACTCCATATCATTTTTACAACTGCAAAACATCTTGGACTTAGTCTTAAGTTCAACATGAATTTCCATTCCAATAGTGGCTAAATATTTTGGCATAAAAGTATTTTCTTTTAGATTTAAGCTTTAATTATAATAATATAACATCTATATGAAAGCAAGAAATTATCCATGAAATAAAAATTGATACAAAATCATTGGGCAATTAATTTTTCCCAATTATTTTTATAATATTCAAATTTCTTGCCAAATTCTTCTTTTGAAGTTTCTTTAATTCCCAAAAGATCCATCTTGCGCTTAAGATCTTCAATTACCATATCCCTATCCGCTAAATCACCCATCTTTTCTAACTCCAAGATATACCCATAACCTTTGGTATTGTCCAACATGACTTTTATATTCTTCCAAGAAAAAACATTTCGCGTCCTGAGCCAGATTATCTCCTTTTTAAATCCCAAAGATTCAAAAAGCCTATTAGCATTTTCAAATTCCCCTAAATTCAACATTACCTCAATTTCCTCCCTAAAATCATCATGCATCATGCCCTTTTTTAACCAAATCTTGGCATATTTATCACTTTTTTGGATTCGCAAATCATTTTTTCCCGAAAAATAATAGGAAGTTTGATTTTCTTTACTTATAAACTTTCCTTCTTTTTTAAAAAATTTTAAAAGTTTTTTATATTTTTCTTCATCAATTAAACTTCTGATTTCGATTTCAATATTTTTTCTTTTCATAAAATTTATTTTATTCCTGTGCTGCCAAATCTTCCCTCTCCTCTTTCAGTGTTATCTAATTCCTGCACTTCTTCTATTGCTGGAATTTCTACTTTTTGAATGAGCATTTGAGCCACCTTTTCACCTTTATTAATAACATATTCCTTATCTGATAAATTGGTCAAAATTATTTTTATTTCCCCACGATAGCTACTATCAATTACTCCTCCCATTGTTTTAATTCCACCTTTAAAAGCTACTCCGCTTTTATCCCAAATCAATCCTACATATCCCGTTGGAATAGCCACTGATATTCCTGTTCCACAAGCCAATATTTTTCCCGACTCCACAATCAAATCCTCAACTGAATATAATTCCATGCCTGCATCGTCCTTAATTGCATAAATTGGGATTTTAGCTTCTGGATTTATTTTTTTAATTTGAATTTTCATAAAACTTAAACGAGATTATCACTCAAATTTATTTAATAATTTTCAAAACTTTATTAAATACTTCTTCGCTAATTTCTTTTATGGATTTTAAATTTTCACCTTGCATACAATCAATAGTTGTCCAATGATTATTTTCTTTTATCATTCTTATCGCACTCTGACGGGATTTTTCCATATATTTCAAATCATTTTCTACTAAATCTTTTTTACCCTGCTGATATTTTTTCTTTTTTTGGCTTCCCTCATTAGCTAGCAATTCTTGGCTAATTTTAATAGGCACGTCCAGATAAATAATCACATTGGGTCTGGGCAATTTAAAAACTCCAAACTCCATTTTTTCCAACCAATTTAAAAATTCTTTTCTTTTTTTATTATCAGTTATTTTTCCGCCCTGATGAATCTGATTGGAGCTCACATATCTGTCTGCAATCACATTAAACCCGACATCTAACCATTTTTTAATTTGGGCCGATGATTCAAATCTGTCCGCTGCATAAAGCACAGAAGCTAATTTGGGATTTAATTTTACAAAATTTCCATTTTCGCCCACTAAACATTCACCGATAAATTTACCAAAAAAATTATTATAATAACGAGGAAAATCTATGGTTTTGACTTTTATTTTTTTCTTTCTTAAATTTTTAACCAACTCTTTTACTTGAGTAGCTTTTCCACTCCCATCAGTTCCATCAATAACTATAAATTTCCCTTTTTTCATATTTGTTTTATCTGGTAAATTTTATCTTACACAGTAAATTTATCTTGAATTAAAAAACTTTATTTTATTTTATCTGCTATTTTTCCGTATGACTTAATGGGTGTCCATATCTTACCAGGCTCTGATTTAATTAAACCTCCGAATATTTTGGCATTAGTATCTAAATTCAATCGTTTTACAAGCTCGGCAAGATGATTGAAAAAGATAAGCTCAATGATATCATTTATTTCAAAATTATAGCCCACATAAAAGTAGATATCACCTTTACTATCTACAATACCCCTAACTATTTCATTCATTAATCCATCTTTTTCCTTGGTCATCCAGTTTTCATTTTGAAACCAAGTTGCATGTGAATACGGCACATTATCATCAGCTATACGAAGTTGATCATCGTAAATACAAAACATTCTTCTGCTTTGATGAAACTCTTTAATCTTATCGGTCTCTTCCAAATAATATTCTTTTTTAATATCACTCATGTTGAATGCTTAAAAAAATAAAATAAAAAATTAATCCTTCATCACAATATCATGCTCTCCTCGACGCACATCGAAACGATTGGGCTCATCATCGGTATAAATTACCAAACCAATATGTTTAAAAGTTTCCTTCAAACTCTCTATCATTTTTAACATTTGTCTAACTAAGGTCGGATGCACAAATCTTGTAGAGCGTAATTCCACCAAATAAATCAAAGCTTTTAAATCTCCCGACACTCGGCAAGGTACTTGAAATCCCATAGCTGTATAATATTGCTTTATTTCATCAGTGGTATTTAATTTTTCAATCTTTTTTGATTGTTCTTTAATAAACTGTCTAGCTTCCTTCCTTAAATCTTCTGGCATAGCCTCAAAATACCATTCATTAAATCCATGATTTCTCACCAAAAGAGGCATGCGCTGCACAATTGCTCGATGTCTTTGTAAATCACGAAATGATCCAAAATCCAATAAAAATTCATAATGGAGCATTCCGCATTCAGCCACCATTGGCGGTAACTCAGTTTTAAACGGACGAGTCTGAATTAAATTTTTATACTTAAGCAAAAATTCTTTATCTATCCCATTTTTAAGCAAAGCAAAATCAACCGCCTCATTATTTGTATAATAATAATCATTTGTCATCCATTCATTATTATAATTTTCCGTATTTTCAAATCTTTGATGACCAAAAGAATTTGGGTAAGCCTCCTTAAGCGCCTCTTCAGTCACCTCTGCTATGTTTTTTACTTCTTCTAAGGGATGATATCTCAAAAGCATTATTTGATCGGCTAATTGGCGAAAATTCATCCGCCAAGCTACGTTAGTAGTTGCACCGGCTGGCAAAAAAGATCGAGTAATATCAAAAGCTCTAGCCACAATCGCCTTATCGTAAATTTTCTCATCCTCCTCTTCTTTTTTGGGAAATTGTTTTTTTAGATGTTCTTGAATGGGCAACTGAGCCTTAAGATAAAACGCCCTCCAGGCCTCTTGGATTTCTTCGCCTTCTTTTGTCTCAAGTGGATTAATAAATTTCTGAGCTGAAAAATCTACATAACGAGTAGAGGCTTCTTGTCCAGAGTAGAGTCTCCAATCCTGAATAGCTTTGGCTGCCAACATTGAAATTCCCTCCACAAAAACCGTTGCACTCCCACAATCTCCAATAGATTTATGTCCATATCCCACATAAAATCTTTCCATAAAATTCTCCGCCCCCTTTTCAGCCAGAACTTCCAGATGTTTTTTTATTCCGCCCGTAGAACGAGAATGAAGAGCTTGAAGCATTGCCTCCGCCTGGGCATCGATTTTCGCCTCATTATTTAAAACCAAAACAAATCCACCATCTTGATTTAATTCTTTAACTACATGATTATTTTTTTTGTCTTCCATTACTTTTATATTTATAATTTTTATAAAGTTTAATTGGATTATTATTTTAGCACATTAAATATTTTGGATGTAGGCTTTAGGTAGCTAAACGCTCTTTTTGCTTTATTTGAACACATTTTCAAATATGTCTTCTGCCCCTCTCCCCAACCCTCTCCCAGAGGGAGAGGGGGATTTTGGTGTAACTAAAAATGTTTTTTATTTTTGAATTATCTCGTCGAGTTGGGCATAAAGTTGCTCCAGTGTTCCGTTATTATCAATCACATAGTCAGCCATATCTTTCAAATCTTTGATTTGTAATTCCGCCTCGCGCTCATGATCCTTTTTAAACTCTTCAAAAGTTTTGGCATTATCATCCACATTTTCTCCGCGCTTAGTAATTCTCTCATAACGGTTTTCCATGGAAGTATTGATGTAAACCAATTTAAATTCCAATATTTTTTTCAAAAACTCAATATCCGCCAATCGACGCACTCCGTCAATGGCTACAACTTGATTATCGTCATTGGCCACATCTCGGTAAATAACCATCGATAAAATATCATCACTGAAATTTTCTCGCATCATAGTTGAAATTTTTTGTAGATTTTCTCTACTCTCATCCAAATACATTCTCTTAGCTACATCTCGAAGTGATGTGGAAAAACGATGCGTTGAAGCACCATATCTATCAATTAAATACTTTGCAGCTGTTCCTTTTCCACTGGCAATTTCGCCAGCAATTCCTAAGATTATTTTTTGCATACTGTTTTTTATTATATCCAGATTCAAACCCCCTCTGTCCTGCTGGACATCTCCCCCTTTGAGTACAAAGGTGGAGAGGGGCTCTAATTTTTAATTATTTTAAAATTACATATTATCATAAGTTTCCATCTCATTATTCACTAACTCATAACCAACACCAGCTTCTTTAAAAATTTCTCGACTTCTATCCCCTCCATGATAATCTTTCTCACATACAACACGCCTAATACCAGCATTAATAATCATTTTTGCGCAAGTATAGCAAGGGGTCATATGACAATAAATAGTTGCTCCATCAAGAGCAACTCCAAACCTAGCTGCATTTGCAATTGCATTTTGTTCATTGTGTGCAGTTCTTATGCAATGCTGTGTTTGAGTGCCATCCGCATGAGTTACAGTGTGCATTTCATGTCCCACATCATCACAATGAGCTGTTCCAATTGGAGAACCGACATAACCTGTAGATAAAATTCTATTATTGTTAACAATTACACAGCCTGACCTCCCCCTATCGCAAGTTCCCCTGGTTCGCACTGATTGCACTAACTTCAAAAAATACTCATCCCAAGAAGGTCTTTTGTATTTTTCCTCGCTTTTCACATCTTTACTCATATTTTTACATTATTTTAAAATAATTATATATCCTACATTACCTATCTTATATCTTATAATTAATATTCCATAATCCTATTCTCTGCTCAAAAAACACAACTCTGCCAAAAATATTCCCGCCACCACCAAAAGTCCAATCCACCAAGTAAAATAACCATAAGCATTTAATACGATAATTAATATTATCATCAAAGCCAGTAAAAAACTTTGGCGAAAAGTAAGACTCATAGTTTCAATAGCAGTTTCTCCTCCCAAAAATTTTATCCTCAGCCACAATAAGATATTCATCCAAAACCCCATCAAAAAAATCCAAAAACTTAAATAAAAGAAAATCTGACCGATTATTCCAGATTCGTAAGGATCAATATTAAATAAAACAAAAAGCCAAGCACCAAGTGCCAGAAACGTGATAAATATTAAACTCCAAATGTAAGCTTTTA
>DNVQ01000011.1 GCA_003507475.1 Candidatus Moraniibacteriota bacterium
GCTTTGCATTATGGGGCGGACGCGGTGTATGCGGGAGTGCCCGATTTTTCTTTGCGGGCGCGCATCAATGAGTTTGATTTTGTTGGATTAAAAAAGGGCGTTAATTATGCGCACAGCTTGGGAAAGAAATTTTATGTCACGCTCAATATTTATGCGCATAACATTCATCTTAAAAAACTGGAAGGACACCTAAAAAAGCTTAAAAATATAGAAATTGATGGGATAATTTTGAGCGATCCTGGGATTTTAATGCTGGTAAAAAAATATTTGCCCAAAGTTGAAATTCATCTTTCTACGCAGGCTAATGCGACTAACTGGCAGGCGGTGAAATTTTGGGAAACTCAGGGAGTAAGCAGAGTGGTTTTGGCGCGAGAAGTAACACTTAAAGAAATTAAAGAAATTAAAAAAAATGTGCCCAAAATGGAATTGGAATATTTTGTCCATGGCGCAATGTGTATGAGTTATTCGGGGCGTTGCATCTTGAGCAAATGGATGAGTAATAAAAGCGCTAATCTGGGGGATTGTTCGCAGCCATGTCGTTGGGCCTATGGCCCAAAATCTCAATTTCCAATTTCCAATTTCCAAACAAATCCAAAATCCAAAATCCAAAAATTAAAAAATAATGAAAATTCTATTTTGACAGCTAGCGTAGTGGATAATCGGGGGGAGTTTGAGATTGATTTAGAGGAGGATAGGCAGGGGACTTATTTTTTTAATAGCAAAGATTTAAATTTATTGAATTATTTAAAGGATTTGATGGAGGCGGGAGTGGATTCTTTTAAGATTGAAGGGAGGAATAAAAGCGTTTATTATTTGGCGACAGTAGTGCGGGCTTATAGAAATGTCAGTAATGCCATTATTAATAAAGATAAAAATTTAAAAAAAATAATTAAAAAAGAACAAGAAAGTCTCAATGATTTAGTGCATCGCGGTTATACGACAGGATTTCTTTTGGGCATGGAGCCAGAACATAATTTCGCTAACTCTCACAATCAGAGTGGATTTGAGTTTGTGGGAGAGGTCATTAAAAAAATTTCAAATTTCAAATTTCAAATTTCAAATAAAAAAATAATAGAATCTAATGATTTATTTGAGATAAAGGTGCATAATGCGATTTATAATACAGATGAGATTGAGTTGGTAAACTGTGAGGGAAATTATCCGGTAAAAATAATAAAAATGTTGGATGATCAAATGAAAGAAGTGCATTCAGCGCATGGCGGACACGGAAAAAATTATTATTTTTTGTTTGATAAAGTGGAAATTGAAGAAATGACGCTTTTGAGGAAAAAATTAGTTAGTTTGTAGAGTTCATAATATTTACCCCGTTAAATAATTTGAAAATTTAACTGGGCCAATAAAATTCATAGAACAATAATACAATCATCAGTCAAAAGTCATTGGTCATATTGCATGCATTTAATTGTTGTAATGTTCTATTGTTTTAATGCTGCTTTGCTTCATTGTTAATACGCTAACACGCTAAAATGTCATCCCTAGACATTTTGAGTACAAGTTGATAAAATAGGAACGTAACTTATAAATAGCATAACATAAAATTTATCTAATAAATTTAAACGTTATTTTAAAAATATGTCATTAAATGAGAAAGATTTTAAAAGATTCGAAGAAATTTTAACTGAACAAAAAAATAAATTAGAAGGGGAGTTGGGTCGTATTGCTAAGCCAACCTCTGATAATGGGGATTATGAAACAACGCACGAAGAAATCGGCAGTGATAGAGAAGACAACGCTTCTGAGGTTGAGGAATATGTAGAGAATGTTGCTTTGGAAAGTAATCTAGAAGAGCAGTTAAAGGACATTAATCATGCTTTGGAAAAAATAAAAAATGGTACTTATGGGGTTTGTGAAGAATGCGGAGCTAATATTTCTCCTGAGAGATTAGAGGCCAATCCTTCCGCTAAAAAATGTATGCAATGCGCTAGCAAATAAAATAACCCCAGTTGAATAGTACAGATTATTGCAATTTAACGGGGTAAATAAAAAAAATGAAAGAATTTAAAAAAAAATATAATTTTCTTTTTTTAATCTCTTTACTGGCCGGAGCTGATCAATTGTTCAAATATTTAATTCGTCACTATGACGGATTTTATATTTGCAATCCGGGGATATCTTTCGGATTTTTGATGCCAAGCTTGGTTTTTTACTTGATTGTGGGCGCTTTTTTTGTATTGTCTTTTCTCTATATTTGGGGCAAAATTAGCATTAAAAGTTTCCCGATTAATAAAATTGGGCTATCTTTTATTTTGGGAGGCGCACTAGCCAATCTAGCAGATAGATATAACTATGGTTGTATAATTGATTTTATTGATTTAGGATTTTTCCCTGTTTTTAATTTGGCAGATATTTTTATTACGATTGGTGCTATAATGATTATAATGAAAAGTTCTAAAAATAATTCTTAAATAAACGGGTATTGTGCACATTAATATTTTGACTTGCCCTAGGCATTAATTGGGTTTACGATTATAACTCTAGCTTTTCTCCCACGAATTCACAAATCAACTACAAATTTACAAATGTGGAAAGAACTTATTTCCTACGAGATTTGTAGATTTGTGGTAGCTCTAGATTTGAAACAAGAGAAATAATTAATTGCTTAATTGAGCTAACATTGAGAGGTGTATGATGCTTGAAAAATAAAATGTCTTCAAAAGTTTTTTCAGCGGCAACTATCGGACTGGAAAGTGAAATCGTGGAAGTTGAAGTGGACACTCTTAATCAGGGTTTGCATAATTTTACTATTGTGGGACTGCCCGATACTTCCATCAAAGAGTCCAGAGATAGAGTAAGTAGTGCTATAAAAAATAGCGGATTCAAGCCTCCTCATCAATGCGGGCGAGTGACTGTTAATTTGGCGCCAGCTGATTTGCCCAAAAATAGTCCCATTTATGATATTCCTGTTGCCTTAGGATTTCTTTTGGCGACAAACCAAATTAATTTTGAATTTAAAAATAAAATTTTTATCGGAGAATTATCTTTGGATGGAAGCGCCAGGCCGGTGCAGGGAGTGTTGCCCATAGCGCTGATGGCCAAGAAAAAAGGTTACGCGCAAATTTATGTTCCTTTGGAAAATTCTCGAGAGGCGAGCGTGGTGGATAGCATAGAAATAATTCCAATTGGCAGTTTGCGCGAATTATGCACTCATCTTATCGGAGAAAAAATTATTCAGTCTTTTCCTCAGATTGACCAAGAAATATTATTTGAAAAAAGTGAATTTACTGTGGATATGTCACATATAAAAGGTCAAGAGCATGCCAAGCGGGCACTGGAAATTGCGGCCGCAGGCGGACATAATGTGATAATGAATGGTCCTCCAGGAAGTGGAAAAACTCTTTTGGCCAAAGCCATGGCTTCAATTTTGCCAAAATTAACTTTGCCAGAAGCATTGGAAATTACAAAAATATTTTCTATTTCTGGAAATTTATCCAAAAGTAATCCTCTGATAACGCAGCGGCCGTTTCGCTCACCACATCATAGCGCCAGCGCAGTTTCTTTGGTGGGAGGCGGAAGTTATCCCAAACCGGGTGAAATCAGTTTGTCACACAGGGGGGTTTTATTTTTGGATGAATTTGCAGAATTTCCAAAAAATGTTATGGAGAATTTACGTCAACCTCTGGAAGATGGGGTAGTAACAGTTTCTCGAGCTAAGGGTACTTTGAATTTCCCCGCCCGATTTACCTTGGTGGCAGCGATGAATCCCTGTCCATGCGGAAACGCGACTGATCCGGAAAAAATGTGTTCTTGCTCGCCATCTCAAATCGTAAATTATCAAAGAAAAATATCGGGACCGATTTTAGACAGAATAGATTTACAAATTGAAGTTCCTAGGTTAAAATTTGATAAGCTCCAAGAGGAGAATTCCGGTGAAACAAGTGCCCAAATAAGAGAAAGAATAGAAATAGCGCGCAGTATTCAAAAAGAAAGATTTAAAGATTTAGAAAAAATAACTAATAGTGAAATGTCTTCCAATGAAATAAAGATTTTTTGCCCTTTAAGTAGAGAATCCTTGGAGTTATTGAAAAGCGCGGTTGTAAAAATGGGATTATCAGCCCGATCTTATTACCGCCTTATAAAAATAGCACGTACTATCGCAGATTTATCTCAAGAGAAAGAAATTTTACCCATGCATATTGCGGAGAGTATTCAATATCGATTTAAAAATGAATAAGAATAGTTACTAGTCAAAAGTCATTAGGTCATCAGTCATCAAAATTAAAACTTGTATTTTGGTGACTCGATGACTTTTGACTGATGACTTTGCGTTTCAATGTTNNAATGTTCCATTGTTTTAAAGTTTTAATGTTAAATTGTTTTTATGTTAAAAGAAATTACAACTAAAACCGCCCAGGAAACCCATGATTTGGGAAAAAGATTGGCTCAGAAAATGAAAGGCGGGGAAATTATCTGTCTGGAAGGTGATTTGGGAGCGGGGAAAACTACTTTTTCACAAGGGTTTTTGAGAGAACTGGGAGCAGAAGGCGCATTGACTAGCCCGACGTTTGTGGTGATGAAACAGTATGCTATAAAAAATAAAATTTTAAATTTAAAAAATATTTATCATATCGATACTTATCGTATTGAAAGCACCGATATTTTGGATTTAGGTTGGGAAGAAATAATTAAGAATAAACAAAATATTGTTTTAGTAGAATGGCCGGAAAGAATAAAAGATGTTATTCCTTCCAATACGATTTGGATAAATTTTGAAATAGTAGATGAAGAAAAAAGAAAAATAAGCATTAGTTAAGTTAAAATTATGTTAAAAAGAAAAATAAAATTATTTTTTGTAATTATAGTCGTGATTTTTTTGAGCGGGTGTGATTTTTTGATGACAGAAGATGAATTAACGGGAAATAATTCAAAAGTGAATCCTTTAAATAAAATAAATGTAAAAGAAGATTATGTAAAAGGATATCAAGAGACTGCTAATAAAAATAGCGATATGGAACAGTTGGAGCAAGCGATTGATAGGGCTAATTATGAGATTCAATTAAACGAAAATAATACCAAAAAAGAAACAGTGCCTGACGTAAAGCCGGAAAACACAGAAAAAGAGAAAGAATTATTAACTTATACCAATAAATATACTAAGGCCACAATTAAAACCAGTCACGGAAATATCAAGGTTTCTTTTTACACTGCCGAAGCGCCTTTGGCGGTGGGAAATTTTATTAAATTGGCCGAAGATAATTTTTATAATAAAGTGAAATTTCATAGAGTAATTAGCGGTTTTATGATTCAAGGTGGAGACCCGAATTCTAAAGATGACAATTGGGAAGATGATGGGCAGGGTGGGCCAGGCTATAGTTTCCGGGATGAATTTAATGAGCATAAACTAGTCCGAGGATCCTTGGCTATGGCCAACAGTGGAGCGAACACTAATGGTTCACAATTTTTTATTGTAACTGCTGACTCCACTCCGCATCTAGATGGCAAGCATACTAATTTTGGAGAGGTGATAGAAGGTATGGATGTGGTAGAAAAAATAGAAAAAGTTAGGATTAATGATAAAGACCATCCGACCCAGGATGTAATAATTGAAAAGGTGGAGCTGGAGAAATAGGTAATCATTTTAACTCCGCCAGCTGGCGGGTTGGCATATTAGTATTTTAACAATAAAGACATGCAATAAGTCATTAGCCATTAGGTCATCAGGTTATACGATACAACTACAATGCAATATAATTGCAAAGGAGGTGCGTGATGATAGCTAGTGAGCAGATTTTAAAATTTAGAACCAGAAGTGACCTGTTTTCAGCTCAAAAAATAGCACAGCAAAATGGCATTGAATTCAAAATAGTTGGAAAAGAATCAGAACTTCAGATTGCTATTCCTTTTGATCAACTGGGTCCTTTTCGAGGTTCGGGGGCTATCATTTTTGGGTTTGAGGTGAGGTCGTGCAAAAAAATTTAGCCTTTGAAAATTGTTAAATGGCGGGAGATCACCAATGTGTTTCCCGTCCTTACTTTTTTTGTATTATTTTTAAAAAATACTTATACTTTAATTTATGATAAAAAATAATCAAAATCCAAACGAATGGCTAATTATACTTCATAATAGCTTTAATTTATTTGGAGTTATATTTTTAACTGTTATTTGGGCGGAAAACTCTATAGATGATAGTTTCTGGAGCAGTGTTCCTTTGATTATATTTTTTGCTTATGGAGTTTTTAGTGGCTTAATGCACGGAGAGAAATCAAAATATATTTTATTTAGAAAATCATTTTGGATAGTGTTGTTGGTAACAATTTTATCAATTATTTCTGGGGGATTTTTATTTTTAGAAGAAGAATATATTTATAGGTGGGGATATTTAAATTTGCTTATTAGAAATATCATATTTTCTGCTTTGTTTATACTCCCTCTTTTTATGGGAACATTTTTAGTTGGATATATAATGGGCGGTGTGCCAAAGAGTTTGAAATATTTAATGGAAAAATTGAAATATTATTAATCTTATTGTTTTTGTGTTATTTTCGAATTTTGATTATACTTGAAATATATGAAAAACAATCAAGAAAAAAATAAAAAAATAGTGCTTTTGGATGGAAATGCGATAATTCATCGCTCTTTTCATGCGTTGCCGCCCTTTACCACCAAAAAAGGTGAGTTGGTGAATGCTGTTTATGGGTTTTCTTCAACTCTATTGGCTGTAATTGATAAATTTAAGCCGGAATATATTGTGGCCACTTTTGATTTGAAGGGGCAGACTTTTCGGGCTGCTCAATTTGACGGATACAAGGCCAAGCGAGTAAAGGCTCCGGATGAATTATATAATCAAATAGAAAGAGTTAAGGAAATAGTGAAAACCTTTAACATACCGATTTATGAAAAAGAAGGATACGAAGCTGACGATATGATCGGAACAATTGCTAAAAAGTTCTCAGTTCCCGGTTCACAGTTCACAGACAATATGGAAGTAATTATTGTAACGGGGGATTTGGATACGTTGCAGTTAGTGGATGAAAGAATTAAGGTTTATACAATGAGTCGAGGATTGAGCAAAGCTGTTTTATATGACAAAGAGGCAGTGATGGCTCGTTTTGGGGGATTGGAGCCGATGCAGCTTAAAGATTATAAAGGACTTCGCGGAGATGCAAGCGATAATATTCCGGGCGTAAAGGGCATTGGCGAAAAAGGCGCAATTAACTTGCTAAAAGAATATCAAAACTTAGAAGGAGTTTATAAAAATATTAATGATATTAAAGGTTCTTTGCGCGATAAACTGGAAAAAGACAAGATGATGGCTTTTACTTCCAGAGATTTGGGAACAATTATGATCAATGTGCCTTTCGAATTTAAGTTAGAAGAGTGTCACACTCATGACTTTGATCGAAAAAAATTAATTGATCTTTTTAAAGAGTTAGGTTTTTTTAGCCTTATTAAGAGATTACAAAAAGAAGGAGAAGAACCAAAAGACAAAGGAGAGAAAAAAATTAAAAATGGTATAAAAGATTTTGAATACCAGATTTTAGAAAATGAAAAAGTAGCGGGCTTTATAGAAGAAATGAAAACTAAAAAAGAAATTGCTCTTAGTATTAATGAAAAAGAAATTGCTTTTTCTAGCAAAACTGGGCGGGCCTATTCTTTAGAATTAAATGCAAAAAATTTAGAAAATTTAAAATTTATTTTAGAAGATAAAAATATTAAAAAAGTGGGATGGAATTTAAAAAAAGATTATAAGTTTTTAAAAGAGAGAAATATTGAATTGAGAGGAATTTATTTTGATGTTATGTTGGCGGATTATTTGATAAGATCAGGCGAAAAAATAGAGCTGGATAGGTTGATTTTGGCTGAATTGGGGGAAGAATTTAACGAAAAGGGATCTGGACAAATTAGTTTAATGGGTTTTTCGCGAGAAGAAGAAGCCAAAAAATTATGTGAGAAAGTGGATTATATATGGAAATTAAAAAACATCTTAGCGCAAAAAATAGAGGAAATGTCCGAAAGCCAAAAGACGTATTCTAAGATAAAAAATTTAAAAAATGTTTTTGAAAATATAGAGATGCCCCTAGTCGTAATTTTGGCCGAAATGGAAATAATGGGAATAAAAATTAATAAAGAGATTTTTAAAGAAATTAGCCAAAAAATAGATAGCCAGCTAGAAAACTTAGAAAAAAAGATTCAGGAAATGGCGGGAAAAGATTTTAATATCAATTCCACTCAACAGTTAAGCGAGGTTCTTTTTATAGATTTGAAATTACCAACCGATGGAATAAAGAAAAATAAGAGCGGATATTCTACCGCTGCGCCGGAACTAGCAAAATTAAAGGGCCAGCATAAGATAATTGAAAAAATAGAAACTTATCGAGAATTATTTAAACTCAAGACAACTTATTTGGATAATATTCCCTTGCTTATCGGAGAAGACGGAAGGATTCATACAACTTTTAAGCAAGAAGTAACTTCTACTGGAAGGCTTTCTTCAGAAAATCCTAATTTGCAAAATATTCCTATTAAAAGCGAAGCGGGTAAAATTATTCGCACCGCCTTTGAAGCCGAAAGGGGTCATGTTTTTGTTTCGGCCGATTATTCGCAAATTGATTTGCGGGTGATGGCTCACATGAGTGATGACAAAAAAATGAGAGAAGCTTTTTGGGCCAATGAAGATATTCACACCAAGACTGCCTCGGAAGTTAATAAAGTAACTCTTTCGAAAGTAACGCAAAAAATGAGACGCGAAGCTAAGGCGTTAAATTTTGGAATTATTTATGGAATGGGAAGTTTCGGTTTTTCTCAATCAGCGGATATCTCCCGGGCGGAGGCCAAAAAATTTATCGATGAATATATGGAAAATTTTTCTAGCGTAGCTCAATTTATAAAAACCACCAAGCAATATGCTAAAGAAAATGAATTTGTGGAAACCGAAACGGGAAGGCGCAGATATCTGGCTGAGATAAATTCCCCCAATTTTATGGTACAAGCCGGGGCGGAGAGAATGGCGATTAATATGCCCATTCAAGGATTGGCGGCTGACATTATGAAGCTGGCTATGATAGCTGTTTACGATTATTTTAAACATGATTTAGAGGTTAAAATGATTCTTCAGATTCATGATGAAATCATTTTGGAGGTGGCTGAGGCTCGGGCTCAGGAGGTCGCCCAAAAGACCAAAGAAATTATGGAAAAAGTTTATTCTTTAAGTGTACCGTTGACAGTGGACGTAAAAATAGGGAATAATTGGGGAGAACTATAGGGAAAATTTCAAATTTAAAATTTCAAATTTTGAATGAATTTCTAATGATTAAATTTTAATTTATATAAATATGAAAACTGTGGGTTTATTGGGTGGAACCTCTTGGGTTTCTACTGTTGAATATTACAAACAGATCAATAGAGAAGTTAATAAAAAGCTTGGCAAGAATCATTCGGCAAAGATTATTTTAAACAGTATAGACTACGAAGAAATCAAACAATATAATTATCAGAATTGGGAAAAAATAGGCGATATTTTGATGGATGAGATTTTAAAGTTGGATAGTTGTAATGTTGATTGCATTCTTATTTGCAACAATACTTTGCATAAGGCATATGATGATATAAAAAATAGTCTTTATATAGAAAGACCAATTTTTCATATCGTTGATTGTGTGGGAGAATATGCTCAAGATAAAAAATTTAAAAATCTTTTATTATTGGGAACAAAATTTACTATGGAGAATGGTTTTTATCATATTAATCTTGAAAAATACGAAATGAATATCAGTATTCCTTCTGAAGAAGAAAGAAACGAAATTCAAAGAATTACGCAAGAAGAGCTTGCAAAAGAAAAATTTACAGATGAATCTAAAGAATGGTTTCAAGAAATTATTGCAAAATATCCTTGCGATGCCGTGGTGGTTGGCTGTACGGAATTACCAATGATAATCAAGCAAGAAGATTATGATATTCCAATATTAAATACCTTAGAGTTGCATTGTCAAAAAGCAGTTAATTTTTCTTTGGAATAATACTTTCATAATTCATAATACTTAATACATAATACATACAAACTAATGAATTTACGCAATGCTCAATTTATNNTTGATAAATTCATTGGTGGAAAATAAAAATTTAGCTCGTTCCAGTTCCACTCCTGGCAGAACTCAACAAATAAATTTTTTTCTTATTGATAACAAACTTTATTTTGTTGATTTGCCTGGTTATGGTTATGCTAAAACTTCCGAAAAACAAAAGGAAAAAATTAGAAAAATGATAATTTGGTATTTGACTTATTCAGGAATTGAGCACAAGAAAGTTGTTTTAGTTGTGGATGCAAAAGCAGGCATGCAGGAATTTGATTTGGAAATGGTGGATTTGTTAAAAGCAGAAGAAATTGATTTCATAGTAATTTTAAATAAAATTGATAAACTGAAACAGGAAGAGGTTGTAAAAGTCAAAAGAGAAACAAGAAATAAAATAAATGATGACAAAGTTAAAGTAATAACTTATTCTACAAAAAGTAAAATAAATAAAAATGAAATAATTCTGGAGTTGTCTAATTGATTTAAAACAGGGTTGTGTTACAATTAGATTAATTAATTAAATATAAGCGCTATAATGGTGCTTGAAATTTCATTGCTCGCTCTGGGGGGAAACTACTTTCTTTCTTGAACTTGCTAGAAATTATAAAAATAGTTATGAAAAAATTAAGTTTTGTAACATTAGCTTTATTTTTGGTATTAACTTTATCCGGTTGCGGAGGTGCGCAAAAGAGTAATGATGATAGTCAAGCAAACTCCGAAACTGAGGAAATAGGAACTCAAGATAATCAGGAGAGTGGTGCCGAGGAAAATGGAGAAAAGGGAATTGTGGCTAAGATTAAAAATTCTATTTCTGCCGGGAAAAAAATGAAATGTACTTACAAAATGAGCGAAGAAAACGGAGATACTGAAGTAATTACCTATATACAGGGCGAAAAATACAAAACAGAGATCATGTTGGGTCAGATGAAAACTGTATCTATCTTTGATGGAGACGCGATGTATAGCTGGTCAGAAGGTCAAAAAACCGGGACAAAAATGGAAATGGATTGCATCGACAGCCTTGATGTCAAAGGAGAAGTGGAGCGTGAGGCAGTAAATGAAAATGCTGTTGCTACCGAAGACCAGGATGATTTTGTTAAAACTTTGTCCGAAGCACAAAATCTTAATTGCGAAGATGCGGGTGATGTAGATTTTTCTGTTCCGAGTGATATGGAATTTATAGATCAATGCGAAATGCTCAAATCTCAGCAAAAAATGATTGAAGGTTTGAATAAATAAATATTTTGATTAAGTTTAGATAATAAAAAATAAACGAAAGGAGGTGTATTATGGAAGAAAATAAAACAACTGAAACAACCGAGACAAATCAAGAAGTTCAAACAGAAAATCAACCAGTTAGCCAACCAGCTCCTCAGCCGGCTTCTGGAAATAATGATGTCAACGATAACAAAGCGATGGCAATTATCGGATATATTATCCCATTATTGTTTTTCATTCCATTGGTAACGGACGCTAAAAATAGTCCTTTTGCTAAATTTCATGCTAATCAACAATTAGTTTTGTTAATTGCAGCAATTGCAGTGAATGTGCTTGGTGCGCTTCCTATTATAGGATGGTTTATTATTTGGCCTTTGGGAACAATAGCTTTGATCGTTTTTGCAATCATGGGAATTATAAATGCTGCTAAGGGAGAAATAAAGGAATTACCTTTAATCGGCGGATTCAAAATTATAAATTAGTTTTTTACTATTTTATATATCGAAAAACAAACCTCTTCCAAAGAGGTTTGTTTTAGTTTATAATTGTTTATAGAACTTATGTGTTTGAGTATTTTTTAGTTTGTATATTTTTAAATAACTCCTATAATGTTTAATCGCATAAAGTATTAATTTTAACATAAGATATTTTAAGATATAAATATGAAAAAGACAAAAATAGTGGCCACAATTGGTCCCGCTTCAGAAAGCGAAAAAACTTTAGAAAAAATGATGAAAGCCGGAATGAATGTGGCGAGATTAAATTTTTCTCATGGAGCTCATGAGTGGCACAAAATGGCCATAGATAGAATAAGAAAAGTAGCCAAAAAAAATAATCTAAATGTAAGTATTTTGGCTGATTTGCAAGGTCCCAGAATAAGGGTAAATACCAAGGAGGAGATAGTTGTTAAAAGTGGCGCAGAGCTATTGCTTTATGAAGTGGGAGAAGTGGTGAATACAAAAAATAAGCCTTTTATTTTTTTGGATAAAAAAAATATCGCCAGTAAATTAAAAGAGAATCAAGAAATTTTAATTGAGGATGGATTGATAAAGTTGAAAGTGGTAGAAAATAAGGGAAAATATCTGATAACTAAAGTAATTGATGGGGGAACAATAAAAAATCATAAAGGTGTAAATATTCCTGGTGCTGATTTGGATATTGAAATTATAACTCCCAAAGATAGGAAAGATTTGGAATTTTCTTTGGAAAACGATGTAGATTTTGTGGCCATTTCCTTTGTAAAAAATGGTGAAAATATCAGAAGCTTAAGAAAGTTAATTACGAAAAAAATAAGCGATGTTTCCAAGCAACCAAAAATTGTCTCTAAAATAGAAAGAAAAGAAGCGATTGATAATCTGGAGGATATTTTAAGAGAGACGGATGTGGTGATGGTAGCTAGAGGAGATTTGGGAATTGAAATGGATGAAAGTAGAGTAGTGATTTTGCAAAAAGAGATTATCGCTAAAAGTATTCATTATTTAAAGCCGGTAATTGTAGCTACCCAAATGTTAGATAGCATGATAAATAATCCTCGACCAACCAGAGCGGAAGTGGGAGATGTCTCTAACGCGGTTATTGATCATGCCGATGCAGTGATGCTTTCGGGGGAGAGTGCTAATGGGAAATATCCAGTGGAAGCTGTAGAGATTATGGGTAAAATTATTGAAAAAACAGAAGATTCTGTCTACGATGATGTGCATGAAGCCTTAGAGTGCGAGACTGAGTCTTGCGCAGAATATGTAGTAATTGTTAGAAGCGCCTATGAACTGGCTAAAAGTTTTAATGCCCAGGCCATGTGTGCTGTAAGTGTAAGCGGATATACAGCCAAACTCATTAGCCATTTTCGCCCGACTCAAAAAATAATTGTAGCTACCAACAACTCTAAATCATTTCGACAACTATCAATTTTGTGGGGTGTGAATGGATATCTATTTAAAGAAAAAAAATTAGAAACTTTAATTGATAAAGCGGTACTGGAAGCAAAAAAAGATAAAAAATTAAAGAAAGGAGACAAAGTGGTGGTAATAATGGGAAGAGTAGTGGATAATGAGAAAATGAGATTGGTGGGAGTGAAGAAAGTAGGATAAGCTGCGGAAATTTCAAATTCCCAATTTCAAATGTCAAATAAAATTCAAAATGATTAAATTTATAAAGTAACGATTTAGTCATCAGTCAAAAGTCAAAAGTCATCAGTCATTAAAGTTAAAAGGTGCCTTGATGACTGATTGCAGATGACTGATGACTTTGAATGTTTTAATATTGTTTGATTGTTTTGATGTTTTTTGTTTTAATGAATTCCTACATTCAAAAGTTTGCGCTTTTAATTTTCTTTTGTTATTATATTAATTCCGCCATGGTGCGGAGGGGTCGCATAGTGGTCGAGTGCACCACCTTGGAAAGGTGGCATATTGGAAACAGTATCGGGAGTTCGAATCTCCCCCCCTCCGCAACGTGGCGGATTTTGATTTTTTAACCAGAAAAAACAATGTTTTTAAGTGGTGTGCTCATATCGGTGCGCCGTCGATATAAATTTAACAACATGAGACCGATAGACAAGTTTAAACTGTAAGATTTTGCTAGCAATTTTTTCTCACTAACTTTTTGACAGCAAAAAGTTACAAAAACTGCCACACGTACTCCTAAAATAAATAAATCTAACTCTCGTTCCACTAAAACTTCAGACTCCGCATCCGCTACGTAACAAAGTTTCTTAACGCTCCCTCTCGAGTTGATTTATTTTATTTTAGTCGTAAAGTGTGGACAGTGTATTTGATGTGTATTTGTTGTATATTTCAAAAATCTATTTTAAATGAATTTGACATTATTTTTATATAGAATATAATTGTTATTGATAGGCTTATTCAGAAATGATGGCCCTGAAGCAGCGCCAGCTTGTCTGACTAACTGCGTTTGTGCAAAGCGATTTGCTTATTGGGAATGGCAACAGTTCATGCTGAACAGTTCCTAGATCTTCTTTTGAAGGTGGCAAGGATTTTAACAGATGAAGACCCGCCTAAGAGCTCTGGCCACAAGCTGGAGTTTTTATTTTTTTAAATATGTTATAATAGAGATTGAATTAAATAAAGTAGAAAATATATTTATGGAAACAATTTTATTGGTTTTGCTCTTAGTGGCAATCGGAGGAGTGATTTTTATTCTTCTTAATAAAAAAGGAAACAAAAACGAGGATGAAAAAATAATTACTATAATGCAACAATTATCTGTTTTGAATGAAAAAAATAATAATTTATATAGTCAAAATAAGGATTTGCGCGAAATGGTTGATAGCAAGCTTTCGGAGACTCACCAGGCCACACAGAGCAATATCTTGGCCAGCAATAGAAATATCCAAGAAATCCACAATCAATCAGTTCAGCAAATTACAAGCATTACGGAAAAATTATCCAAGCTTGAAGAAACTAATCGCCAAGTAATCGGTTTTACCGAACAACTTAAAAGTTTGCAAGATATTTTAAAAAATCCCAAGCAACGAGGAGTGCTGGGTGAATATTTTTTGGAAGAAACCTTGCGCAATGTTTTGCCGCCTAACGCTTATCAAATGCAATATAAATTCAAAGATGGATCAATTGTTGATGCGGTTGTTTTCGTAAAGGATAAAATCGTGCCAATTGATTCTAAATTTTCNNGATTTGAAAAACAGAATTGATGAAACAGCTAAATATGTGAAATCATCAGAAGACACAATGGATTTTGCCTTCATGTTTATTCCTAGCGAGGCAATTTATTATGATTTGTTGGTGTCTCGAGGTGCGGCTCAGATAAGTTCAGGTGATTTAATTGAGTACGCATTTAAGCAAAAACATGTTATCATCGTTTCCCCGACAAATTTTTTGGCCTATTTGCAAACAGTTTTACAAGGCTTAAAAGCTATGCAAATTGAAGAAAATGCCAAAGAAATCAGAGCCAATGTTGAGAAATTGGGCAAGCACATAGTTTCGTTTGATGAGTTTATGAAAAAAATGGG
>DNVQ01000038.1 GCA_003507475.1 Candidatus Moraniibacteriota bacterium
GGATTAGTTTCAATCTCTGGACTTCCGCAAAAGGGACATAATATTCTTAGTTTAATGTTTGCTATCATGTTGCTTCTCCTTTGAGAGTGATTGAGAAAATATATATTGGATATTTTTTTAAAAAATAAATATACTAAACTAACAATACATGATAGCATGAAATAAGTAAAAAGTCAAGGGTAAAAATAAATGATTTATTTTCCAAATAAAAAGCCACCTTATTCATTAGAAATCGGTGACTTTTTTGATGAGGAGAAAAGATGTTAATTACTTTATCCAATCTCCCCAGTCTCCCAAAGTTACAGTTTTGTTCTCCATTTGCTCTCCCCATAGATTGACTTTTATATAACCATCCATTGTGAGGTAGAGCTGAACATTGTTCTTTTCATCATCCGAACAGCGATTCATGTATGCTTGGATGTCGTAGCTGTATTTCCAGTCTCCGCACTTATACTGCGGATGCTTTTCTTGAAACTTAACCAGTGCTCTTCGGAATTTTGTTGGAGAAGGAGGTTCAAATATCACCCCTTGTGTAATAATAGTATTTGGGGAATGATAACCGCCCAATTCTGCTTCCGTATGTTGATCCCTTGCGTCTGCAAAGAAAGGGATTACAAAGAGAAGGAAAAGGGAAATTGCCAATACGGGGATAGTGATCGCTTTTTTCATGGTCATCTCCTAGATTTTGAAAGAAAAGTTAGGTTAAAATGTCATTGCATTATAACTTTAAATTATAGCATAAATTACATAATACGTCAAGCATTGATTTATGGCGTAAATAGGCTTATTCTTAATGTGATAATCAATAACTTTCATAATAATTTAATAAAAAACTATGTTTAAAAATAAGGTTATTATTGTAACCGGGTCATCTAGCGGAATAGGGGCGGAAACTGCGCTAGCTTTTGCTAGGGAGGGCGCTAGTGTAGTTATCACTTATAAAGAAAATAAAAATGGAGCTGAGGAAGTTGCTTCTAAAATAAATTTATTTGGTGGAAAATCTTTAGTTATCCAAGCGGATTTAATAAATGAATTGGAGGCTAAAAACGTCATAGAGGAAACCAAAGAGAAATTTGGGAAATTAGATATTTTAGTAAATAACGCTGGAAGATATATTGATGGTGACGAATGGGATGGTAGTTCTGAAATATGGACAAAAAGTTTGTCTCAAAATTTGATTTCAGTTATGAGCATGTCTAAATATGCAATTGAAATTTTTCAAAATCAAAAATCAGGAATACTTATTAATATGGCTTCTAGATTTTCTGCTCAAGGGCAATATGATGCTTTATCATATTCAGCCTCAAGAGCTGGGGTAGTAAATATTACACAAGCATATGCGAAATTGCTGGCGCCATTCGGTAGAGCCAATGCGGTTTCTCCTGGGGCCGTTAATACGGGATATTGGTTGCGAGCTCCTAAAGATGAATTAGAATTAACAATTTCTGAATCACCTCTAAAGAAATTAGTAGAAGTGATGGATGTGGTGAATTTGATATTATTCCTTGCTTCTGATAAAGCTTCAAGTATCACTGGACAAAATATCTTTGTCGATGGTGGATTTAACTTAAAATAAAAAAACCATTTACTACCGTACTCTAGTGTATGGTAGTAAAAAGTAAGTAGAGCAATTATTGAATTAAAATTAAAAATTATGGAAAAAATAATAAATATTTTTGGCGATAGTATTGTTTGTGCTGGTTATGTTGATGAAGGTGGATGGGTAAGCCGTTTGAGAAATTATTTAGAAAAAAATAATACAGAAGAAGCAACGGTTTATAATCTCGGAGTAAATGGAAATGATACGGACGGATTATTGAAAAGATTTAAAATCGAAAATGAGGCACGCACCCCAGATTTAATAATTATTGCAATTGGCACAAATGATGCCTGTTATCTTAAGTCAAAAAATGATAATTATGTTCCCTTGGAGAGATTCAAAGATAATTTATTAGAAATTATAAAACAAGCAAAAGAATTTACCAGTGAAATTATTTTTGTAGGACCTACTATTGTTGATGAATCTAAAACTATGCCAAATATTTGGAGTGATGATGAGTTTATGGATAATAAGAATATAAAAAATTACAATGATAAAATAAAAGAAATTTGTCAGAAGAATGATTTATTGTTTATTGAGATGATAGATTTATTAAATGAAGAAGATTTGGAAGATGGACTGCATCCTAATTCAAAAGGACATGAAAAAATGTTTTTGCGGATCAAGGATTTTTTGGTAGAGAATAAAATTGTTTAGATCTCTTTCCCCCTCCCCTTTGAAGGGGAGGCAGGGAGGGGTTGAAAAAAATAAAATTAAAAGAGAAACCCCCTCTGTCCTGCCGGACATCTCCCCCTTGAGTACAAGAGGGAGAGGGAATGGGATTAAAATTTTAATTTAAAAAATTATGAATCAAGAAATTAAATTTGTAATAGGTGATTGGGAAATATTTTTAGACAACATCTTTGATAATCTAAAAAAATCTAAATTTAGCATTGGTGAATTTAAAGAATTGGATCATATTGCTTATAGGACAGAGGATTTAGAAACATACGAAAAAATAAAAAATTCTCTGGTTGATTTTTCTGAAAAATATAATGATAAGCTATTTAATGGCAGGTCAATTTTTGTTTGTAAATTAAAAAATCCGTTAATTTATAAAGAGTTTGTTATAAACGGTATTGAGGTTTTAGCGCCGAAAGAAAATAATACTTTTAAAAATGGATTAGAGCATGCGGAATTTGTAACGATTGATGCTTTGGAGGAGTTTAAGAAAAAGCATGATGATATTCTTTTTAATCTTAGGGCATATAATAGGGAAGAAAATCCTGAGTTGGTAGTTGAATTTCAGAATTGTGCTTGCAAATTTCATGCTCAAAGTATTTTGGAAATAAGAGGGTTAAGTAATTAAATTAAATTTAAACTAACTCTTAATCCCTCTCCGCCTCTCGGCATCCCTGCCTGTCGGCAGATAGGTCTCCCTAGGGGAGAGAAAGAAAAATAATTCGTTAATGCGTTAACTCGTTAACTAAATAATAAGTAATAAAATATATGACTAATCAAAACCAACAAGTACAAATCAAAGCGACAGATGAAAAATTAAAAGGGGAGTATTCCAATGCGATGCAGATACTTCATACTAAAGAAGAATTTGTTTTAGATTTCTTAAATATTTTTCCACCTACCGGAACTTTAAATTCGAGAGTGATTCTTTCTCCCGGACATTTCAAAAGAATGATAACGGCAATGGAAGAAAATTTAAAAAAATATGAAGATCAATTTGGAAAAATTGCAGTGGCCGATGAACCAAAAAATGAAATTGGATTTAGAGGATAAAATTATCTAAGTGTTGATGAAGATAGATCCTGAATCAAGTTCAGGAAGACAAATCGTAGGTTGAGTGGAAAAATAGTTAGAGTGTCATGCTGAACTTGATTCAGCATCTAAATAAAATAAAAAATATTTTTATCTCTCCATTTGATCGGAGAGTTTTTTATTTGAATTTTTTTTATAAAAATAAAAATGGACTTCTCTATTTTTGATAGAAAAGTCCATTTTGGAAAAAATTTCTTTTTTGATAAAGATTTTAAAATATTCTTTCGGTTTGTCTTTCCTCAATCCTTTTTGTGCATTCTAATGCAAAAACCACTGCACCAAGTACTAATAAAAAAATAGTGGCTTGGTACAGAAAAAATTCCATTATATAGCTGGGAATCAAAATAAAAATAACAGATAAAATGATGATTATTGAGCATATTAACGGATTTGGCAAATAACAAATTGCCTTTGAAATAGCTATTTTATTGATTTTTAAAAGATCTCTGGCCATATAAGTACCTCCTGTGCTTAAGGTGAATGTATGGGACCATTGAATGAGCTTGGTATCGTTATAGCAAGCAATAGAGCATTTGTCAAATAAAAAAAACAAAAGATTATATATAGTACAAATGATTTTTGTAAAATATATTGGGTTAAATTTTTTTATGAATAAAATATTGTTTTTAAAATAGAAGAGGTGAATAAAATTTTTATAGATTATTTATTATTTGCGAAGATTTTTTTATTTTTTTAAAGTTGAAAAAAATTTTGAAACAAAAATATATTTTTTAAAAAATAATTTTTCAAAAAAGTAAAAAAACTATTGTGTTAATTTTTTTTTATTGTATAATTAATATGTAAAAATAATTTTGTGAAAAATATTTTTTACAAAATAAAAATTTTTACGAAAAAAATATTGTACAAAATTTTATTTGTTGTATAATAAAAGTGTAAGAAGAAAATGTGTGAGAAGGAGTCGAACTTCTCAGTTAAAAATAAAAAATAATCCAGCGAGAAATTGCTGGCTAGCCTAAAATAAAAATATGGCAACAAAGAAAAAAGCTGTAAAAAAAGTAGCTAAGAAAAAAGTAGCTAAAAAACCAGCTAAAAAAACAGTTAAAAAAACAGTGAAAAAAGCTGTTAAAAAAGCTGTTAAAAAAGTTGTGAAAAAAGTAGCTAAAAAGAAACCAGCTAAAAAAGCGAAGAAGAAATAAGGACAAAAAAAGATAAACCGCATTTCAAAAGATAGATGCGGTTTTCTTTTTTTGTAATTTATTTTGTATTAATGATTTATGTCTACGCTCTATTGACGCGGAAGCTGTCGAGTATATACTGGTGAAAAGCGTGGATGCTGTGTTTGATATATGTATTTAATTTTAAATTCCACAAAGCGGGCAGGATAGGGGTCATTTTTTTTATTACCAACCTTTATAAGGGAGGCGGTATTGTGAAAAAAACTCATAAAGTTATTCGAGGTGGTAGTGTGCGCAAAAAGACGGGATGTCCGTCCAGATGGAAATTAAGGAAAGAACACAAAGAAATAAAATATGCAAAAAGGTAAGAACTTGAGGCTGGCGACTAAATTTTGTCGCTAGTCTCGAATTTTTTTTACATGGGGAATGTTTTAAATTTAAAAAAAAACACAGCCGAAGGGAAGTTTTTCCTTTCGGCTGTTAACGTTTTTTTGGAGGTGATAATTATATGAGATGAGAAATGCTTTCATTTCTTATCGCCTCAAGTTGAGACTTTAATAATTCTCTCTCTGTTTTGAGTTTTTCATTTTCCTCAAGTAGCTCAGTAATCTCTCTTTTTTGGCGCTTGTTTTTCTCCTTTAGGGCATTAAATTCTTCTTGTAGGGAAATTATCTCATCTTTGAGGGACTCTATTATTTCAATGAGATTTTCTTCTTGTAGTTGCCCAATCTGTGTCTGTCTATTAGTACGCTCTGTCATCTAAGATTATCTCCTGAGAATTAATTATCAATATTCAACTAAAGCTATCAGCTATAAATGTAAATGTTTATTGTTTTTTAGTCAAATTTTTTATTTTGACATTGAGGTCTAATCTTGGTATTATATAAGAAACTATTAAAATCTCGACGCAAAGTGAATCAAATACATGGGCTTGTCTGCTAAGGCCCTGAAGTTCTAGCTACAAAACTTCGCTTCAGCCTCGACGTATATGATATGCCTAGGCTTCCAGCTCGTTTTTCGCTCAGAATTTCAGAGCTTTATCAAGACACGATATTTTAGACAGTTTCTGAGTAAAAATAAAAATAATTCTTTAAATAAAAGGCCTCTGAGTAACTATTTTTCTAGAGGATTTGTTTATATGTTTAAAAAAATTAGAAATGTGTATTTGAAGATAACAGGAAAGATTTTTGGGAAATTTTCTAAAGATATCGGAATCGATTTGGGTACAGCAAACACATTGGTATACGTGGGTGGAAAGGGAATCGTAATAAATGAGCCCAGCGTGGTGGCGATAAATAAAAAAACAGGACAAATTTTGGCCATTGGAAAAAAAGCCAAGCAGATGGTGGGAAAAACTCCTAGCCATATCGTGGCTACTCGCCCGCTAGTGGATGGAGTAATAAGTGATTTTGAGGTAACTGAGCAGATGTTGAGATATTTTATTGATAAAGTTCATCAGGATTCTTTTTCTATTTTACCTCGCCCGAGAGTGCTTATCGGGATACCGTCGGAGGTTACGGAGGTAGAGAAAAGAGCCGTAATTGATGCAGCAATTAGCGCAGGGGCAAGAGAGGCATATATTATTGATGAGCCCATGGCAGCAGCTATTGGTGCACATTTGCCCGTCACTACAGCAGCTGGAAATATGATAGTGGATATTGGCGGAGGAACGGCAGAAATAGCGGTGATCTCTTTGGGGGGAGTCGTTTCTTCCAGAAGTTTACGCATCGCCGGAGATGAAATGAACGAAGATATTGTGCGATATTGTAGAGATGAATTTAATTTGCTAATTGGAGAAAGAACGGCTGAGGATATTAAAATCAGTATTGGAAGTGCTTATCCATTGGAGAAAAAACTTACCATGGATATAAGAGGAAGAGATTTGGTCAGTGGTCTTCCTAAAAAAATAAAAGTTAATGATGAGCAAATTAGAGAAGCCCTTTCTCGCTCTATAAGAATAATTGTAAATAATATTAAAATAATAATCGAAGATACTCCTCCGGAATTGATTGCAGATATTATGCAGCGTGGAATAATTTTAGCCGGAGGCGGAAGCTTGATAAGAGGTTTGGATAACTTGATTGCCAATCAGACTGGGATATCCGTGCGCACGATGGAAGATCCTTTGACGGCTGTAGTGAGAGGAACAGGCATTGTTTTGGAAGATTTAGAATCGCTCAAGGAAGTTTTGGCAGCTAACCAATATGATGATAGTCCTCTTCGATAAAAATTAGTACGCTTTAATAAGCTATGCCCACAAAATTTACTTCTAAAAAAATATTCAAAGTAATAATGGTATGCCTGATAGCTACCTTATTAATATTTTGGAATCCAAATAATTTTTTTGGCGGAGTGAGAAATTTTTTTATAGGAGCGACTTTACCGGTACAAAAATTTTTTTCTACGAGCGCGGAGAAGGTTTATTCTTTTGGCGAAGCAATTTCTTCTATTGGAAAAATTAAAAAAGAAAATAAAAGTTTAATAGAGGAAAATCTGAGATTAAAAGCTCAAAACGTAAAATTTGAGGATGTATTAAAAGAAAATGAAAATTTGCGCAATCAGTTAAATATTTTATCTAGAAAAGAATTTAATTTGGAATCGGCGCGTATTATTGGAAAAGATATTTATAATAATAATAGTTGGATATTGATTGATAAGGGAAGAAAAAATGGATTAGAAAAAGGAATGACAGTGATAGTGGCTGATGGGATTTTGGTAGGCAAGGTTGAAGAGATTTTTGATTCGACAGCCAAGGTGGTTTTTATAACTGAAAAATCAATGAATATTAACGTAGAAACGGTAGAAACGGGTGCGGTGGGAATAGTTAAGGGAGATTATGGATTGGGATTGATTATGGATTTGGTTTTACAAACAGACGTTTTGAAGGTGGGAGACAAGATAATTACTTCAGATATAAGCCAGGATATTCCTAGGGGATTATTGGTTGGAGAGATAAAAGAAATTAGTTCAGCCGGAAATGACTTGTTTCAAAGAGCGGTTGTTTCTTTGCCGGTAGACTTTTTTAAATTAAGATTCGTTTTTGTAATTAAAAATGCCAATAATCAATGAAAAGTTTTTTATTAAGAATTTCGATAATTTTTTTAATTATTTTGGTTCAAATAAATTTTTTAGACTTGATTCTTTTAGAAAATAACTTAATTAATTTATCAATTTTAACCTTAATTAGCTGGATAATTATCAGTGGTTTTGACAAAATGTGGCTTTGGATTGTGCTGCTGGGATTTTTTAATGATATATTTTTGATAGAAAAAATCGGCTCTAACGTGTTGTTTTTCACTCTTTTTGCATATTTGATTAGTTTTATTTCCAAAAGATTTATGATTGAAAGACGGTGGTCGGGATTTTTATTGGTAGTAATTTTTATTTTAATGGGAAATTTTATGGGAAGTATTTTTAATAGTTTATTTTTTGACTTAAGTTCTTTTAAAGAAATTTTAATTCATAATACGATAAACTATTTCACAAACTGGGTAAGCCTTGTTTGGACAACTATTATTTCTGCAATATGTTTTTATATAATTTATACTTTTATAAATAAAATAGAAAAATATATAGAAAGAAGTGAAAATAGATTAAAAATATCTTTTTAATTTTTCTAAATTTAATTTATGAGATTTTTTAATAAACAATATAAATTAAAAACTTCCAAAGAAATTGATGAAATAGCTGATTCAGTTTTATTAAGTGGTACAGAAGTGGGCAGAATAGAAGTGCCTTTTAATAAAAATTTATTAAATGTTTTTTGGCTTTTTATAATCTTATCTTTAGTATTCCTTTTTTCCAGAACGGCTTTCCTTGCTATGGTTAAAGGTGAACATTATAGGGCAGTAGCAAAGGAGAACAGATTGAGATCGACTTATATAAAAGCTCCACGGGGAAAAATATTTGATCGTTCGGGAAATGTTTTGGTGTATAATATCCCAAGCTTGGATTTAATTATGGACATTCGCGGATTACAAAGCGGATTTGAGTTTTCTCCTGAGGCTTTGGAAAAAATTAAAAAGATATTTCCAGATAGATATGAGGAATTTTTGGAAAATTTAAAAAATAAAAATAAAGCAGAAAACTCCATTTTGCTTTTGGAAAATATCAATCAAAAAGAGGCCCTGTTGGTAATGGAAAGTTATCAAAAACTTCCTGGAATCCAAGTGTCCAAAACAGCTATAAGAGACTATACGGACAGTTTAATTTTTTCAAATATTATCGGATATGAGGGAAAAATTAAAAAAGAAGAGTTGGCGGAAAATCCAGAATACTTAATGACTGATTCAATCGGTAAAAAAGGTTTGGAGAAATATTATGAAAAAGAATTGCGGGGCGTGCATGGGAAAATTAATGTGGAGGTTGATTCTATGGGTCATGTGGTTAGAGAACTGGGAATAATTAATCCAGAGGCAGGCAGTGATTTGGTGCTCAATATTGATAGTCAATTGCAGAAAAAAATATTCGATAGTCTGTCTGGTGTTTTGGAAAAAGAAGAATTAAGGGCGGGTGCAGCCGTGGCGTTGGATCCTAGAAGTGGAGCTGTTCTAGCCATGGTAAGTATCCCTAGTTTTGATAACAATTTATTTTCCAAGGGAATTTCCAATGAAGATTATTCTAATCTTTTAAATAATGAAAGTAAGCCGATGTTTAATAGGGCGGTTTCTGGAGAATATGCTCCCGGTTCGACCTTTAAGCCTGTAATGGCTTCAGCTGCTCTTACTGAGGGAGTGATAAATTCCAGTACTCAAATAGAGAGTAAAGGAGGGCTCAGTGTGGGAAGTTGGTTTTTTGGCGATTGGAAGGCGCATGGTTTCACGGATGTAAAAAGAGCCTTGGCGGTTTCAAGCGATGTTTTTTTCTATTCAGTGGGAGGAGGCTATGGATCAATTCGCGGAATAGGCATAGAAAATATAAAAAAATATGCTAATTTGTTCGGCTATGGTGAATTGTCTGGCGTAGATATTCCTGGAGAAGTAGGAGGTTTTATTCCTACCAAAGAATGGAAGGAAGAAAAGTTTAAAGAGAATTGGTATATCGGAAATACTTATCATGCTTCTATTGGGCAGGGCTACATCACTGCCACACCACTTCAAATAGCTAATAGCGTGTCGGTAGTGGCAAATGGCGGGACGCTTTATCGGCCAAGATTGGTTTCTCAAATTAAAAAATCAGATAAAACTCTTTATAATAAATCAGAAATAATAAGAAGCGGATTTATAGCTCCTGATATTTTAAAAACAGTAAGAGAAGGTATGCGCATGACTGTTACGGAGGGGACGGCTCAGTTGCTTAAAGATCTTCCTGTAGAGGTGGCTGGCAAAACAGGTACGGCTCAATTTGGAAATGAGAAAAAAGCTCATGGTTGGTTTGTTTCTTTCGCTCCTTATGAAAATCCAGAAATTGTAACGGTGGTTTTGGTGGAGGGCCAAGAAGAAGATGGATTTAATGCGGTACCAGTGACAAACGAGGTTTACAAGTGGTACTTTTCGCGGTAAGCTTGGAAAGAAATGAATTAAGCAGTTAAATTTTTTTTATGGATATTAAAAATGAGTTAAAATTATTTCAAGAGAAGGTTAACCCGGAATTAAAAATATTTTTTGATAAAAATATCGAAGACTCTAAGAAAAATAATTTTATAACTACTGAGGCTCTAAAGCAGGTAAAAAAAATAACGCTTTCTGGCGGAAAGAGATTGCGACCAGCCTTGATGTATTGGAGCTATAAGGGAGTAGGGGGTCAGAATGAAAAAGAAATTATCAAGACATCTATTAGTATTGAATTGATTCATATTTTTTTATTAATTCACGATGATATCATAGATAATGATTCCAAGCGGCATGGCGTAGAGACTATTCATGCTAAATATAATAAAATAGGAAAAATTATTACCAAGAACAAAAGAGATTCTGTGCATTTTGGAAATTCAATGGGAATTGTGGTAGGAGATATAATAGGAGCATTGGGTAATCAGGTACTTTTCCAATCTAAGTTTGACGCCAAACTAGTGATAAAAGCTTTAAGTCAATTACAGAGCATTGTAGCTCGCGTGGCGGTGGGCGAGGCTCAAGATGTTTTTATTGAGCATAAAAGGTCAGCCAGTGAAGAGGAAGTACTTGATATGTATAAAAATAAGACAGCCAAGTATACTGTGGAGGGCCCGTTGCACCTGGGAGCTATTTTGGGTGGTGCAAGTGATGAATTATTAAATAAAATTAGTAAATTTGCCGTTCCCGTGGGAGTCGCTTTTCAGATTCAAGATGATATTTTAGGGATTTTTGGTGATGAAGAAAAGATAGGTAAACCGATTGGTTCTGATATTCGAGAGGGTAAGCAAACTATTTTGGTGGTGAGAGCTTTAAAAAATGCCAATAAAAAACAAAAGGAAACCCTGATTAAATTATTAGGTAAAAAAGATATTTCAAAAGATGAGGTTGAGGAATTTAGGGTAGTTATTCGAGAAACAGGAGCTTTAGATTATGCTAACGGTTTAGCTAAAAAATTAATAGAAGAAGGGAAGGGGGCCTTGAATGATGTTGGTTTCAATGAAGGGGCTCAAAAAACATTTTTAGCCTTAGCTGATTTTATGGCCAAGAGAGAAATTTAGTTTTTTTAGAATTAAATTCTAATTATCAGTTACCAAAAAGGGTTACTGATTAAATATTATGATAAAAAGAAAAAAAACCAGAAAAATTAAAATAGGCAATGTTTTCATTGGAGGGGATGCGCCAGTGGCTATTCAATCGATGTGTAACACTGATACACGGGATGTAGAAGCTACAGTAGCTCAGATTAAGGAGCTTATTCAGGCGGGTTGTGAGATAATTAGGGTGGCAGTACCAGACATGGAAGCCGCAAAGGCAATCGGTGAGATAAAGAAACAAATCAATATTCCCATGGTCGCAGATATTCATTTTTCAGCTGAATACGCCATGGAGGCCATTCGTCAGGGAATAGATAAACTGAGAATTAACCCCGGCAATATAGGCGATGAAAGCAAGGTGGTGATGTTGGTAAAAGCTTGCAAGGAAAAAAATATTCCTATTCGAATTGGGATTAATGGTGGATCATTGGAGAAAGATATTCTTGAGAAATATAATAACGAAGTTACTCCCGAGGGGATGGTTGAATCAGCGATGCGCCATATAAAAATTTTAGAAAAAAATGATTTTTTTGATATTGCGATTTCCCTAAAAGCCAACGATGTAGAGAGAACTGTAGAAGCCTATCGTTTACTTTCTAAGGAAGTAGACTATCCATTGCATATTGGCATAACGGAGGCTGGAACCGCTTTTCGCGGAACAATTTTATCTTCCGTGGGTTTTGGGATACTTTTGTATGATGGAATTGGAGATACTATTAGAGTTTCTTTGACCGCCAATCCGGTTGAGGAAATAAAAGTAGCGTGGGAAATATTAAAATCTTTGGGACTTAGAAAAAGAGGAATTTCTGTTACAAGTTGTCCTACTTGCGGAAGAACGCAAATTGATATTATCAAATTAGCCAATAAAGTAGAAAAAATGCTAGATGGAATGGAAAAAGATATTCGGGTGGCAGTGATGGGTTGTGTCGTAAATGGTCCTGGAGAAGCTAGGGAAGCTGATTTGGCGATAGTGGGAGGAAAGGGTGTGGGATTAATTGTGAAGAAAGGAGAGATTATCAAAAAGGTGGATGAAAAAGATTTATTGGAAGAGTTTATGAAGGAAATAGAGAAGTTTTGATATAAATTATTATATGATATTTTTAAAGAATATAAATAAATTATATGAAACACACAGTATCAGTGGGCGTCTTTGGAATAATAACAAATGAGCAAGACGAAGTTTTATTATGTCATCGTAACGATTATGATCTTTGGAATATGCCTGGAGGGGGCTTAGAAAAAGGTGAAACTCCATGGGAATGTATTGTGCGGGAAGTTAAAGAAGAAACTGGTTTAGATGTAGCAATATCACGTCTTATGGGTATATATAGTAAGACTCATAAGGATGAAATCGTTTTTGTTTTTGTCTGCACTGTTTTGGGTGGAAAGCTTGAATTAAACGAAGAAGCGCGCGCTTTGAAATACTATGCTTTAACAGATATTCCTAAAAATACAGTCCCTAAGCAAGTTGAAAGATTGCATCATTATTTTGAGAATAAAAATAAAATTTATCTAAAAGAACAAGGAGGAGAATCGACTATTGATATGGTTAATGCAGGAAAACTATAATTTTTTTACTAACTTTTTGACAG
>DNVQ01000031.1:0-81950 GCA_003507475.1 Candidatus Moraniibacteriota bacterium
GTGAGGCTGTCTATAATTTTTTATTTGACCAGCCTTGCATAAAGTGATAGCCTTATCAATGGCTCTTCATTTTAATATGAATTATAAAAATAGCGAGGGAGGAATTATGGTATTTCAAGATGTCGTACTGAGGAAATTTTTTGCATTGGCATTAATTGTCCTTTTGGGATACTTATTTTTTCTAGTCAGGAATTTCTTTGTAGAGAAAAAATATGATCGTGAGGGAAAATTTTCCAAATACGGTTCCGTTTTAATTTTCGGTCTTGCTGTTTTCGTGATTTTAAATTGAGATAATAGATTTTTATCTTTTAAGCGGAATAGCATATGATGCTTTCCGCTTGTTTTAATATTTATTTGAAATTTTTTGGTTTTTGAAATAGAATGGGTTTTGTGTGTTATTGAATAAAAATATAAGCGCTGCTGCGGCGCTTGAAATTCCGTCGCTTCGTCCCAAATGAAAATAAATTTTCTTTTGTGGGCTCACTAGGAATCATAAATTATGGATTCAAAAATTAAAAAGATTATAGAAAAAATAGATTCGTTAAATCTGGCCCTTAAAAAGGAACATATTCGTTTGGCAAAAAAATATGGCTTTTATTTTTCACAAAAGAAAATCATTTTTCTTCAGAAAATTAAAGAAAAAAACAAAAATTTAAAAATCCCTGCTTGGAAATATGCTATTCCCAAAAATGTTCGTCACATTCTTTCTTTGCCTTTTATCTATATGATGATTTTTCCTGCTTTAGTTTTGGATATTTGTATAACCCTTTATCACTGGGTAGCTTTTCCTTTGTATGGAATTCCCAAGGTCAAAAGAAGCGAGTACATAATTTATGATAGAAAGTTTTTAGACTATTTAAATGTCATTCAAAAAGTGCATTGTTTATATTGCAGTTATGTAAACGGTCTTTTTGCTTACGCTGTGGAAATTGCAGCGCGAACCGAGAGATATTGGTGTCCAATTAAGGCTGCGAGTAAGCCGATAGCAAATCACCAGTGGTATAAGGACTTTGCTGATTATGGCAATCCCGAAGAATGGAAAACTAAATTTAACGATCACGAAGCTTTTGAATGTTTAACAATAAAAAATAAAAAATAGAAATTATTTCTTGAACTTATCTTATTGAAAATGACGAAATAGAATTTATATGATATGCTGTTAATGTACCAATAAAAGACCGCCCCTTCAATAAGGACGTTTTTTTATGTCCGAAAGCCAAAGGAGAAAGTCGTTTTGAAAAAATCAATTTTTTTGACAGTACTTTTATTGTTGTCTTGCAGTTTTTTAGGCTCAGCTTATGCCAAAAAAGATAACAGTTATTCGGCAAAGCAAAGTATCGCTTTGGCGAATAAAAAAAGTACCCCACCAAAGAAAAAGATTGCGCAGAAAAAGGCAATCAGGGTTTTGGCTACGGCTTATTACACGCCGGTTAAAGGTCAAAATAAATATGCTACCAAAAGTTTTCGTGGAGACATGAGACGAAATGGTGGCGGAAAAACTAGCTCGGGAGAAATTCCCAAAGAAGGCATGATAGCAACTGACCCTAGGGTTATTCCCACTGGAACAGAAGTGTATATTCCCGAATTGGAATTATACGCAGTTGCAGAAGATACTGGTGGCGACATTAAGGGAAACCGTATTGATGTTTATACTGGAATCGGGGAACTTGGGTTAAGAAAAGCTCTTGATATTGGCAACCGTCAAGTAGTCACGGTAATAATTATCAAGCGTGTCTGATGTTTTCGTAGGAATAGAGCGGTTTATTGGTACTTTGGTCAAGCAGGGAGGGTGATCCCATCCTCCCTGCTTTTTTGTGATTTTTTATATAGATTTGCAAAGCAAGCATTTTTGCATTAGAATTAGAATCGCTGAAAGGTAATCTTTTTTTATGATAAATAAAAGTGATTTTGGGCCAATAATAAAATATTTAAGACCATATAAAAAAGATATTTGGGTAACATGTGTTTTTGTAATTTTAGAAAATAGCTCTTACCTTATATTGCCCTTAATTTATAGTAAAATAGTTGACACGGTTACCAAGGGAGGATTCTTTGAGACCTCTGTTTATTTGTTATTATTGGGTTGGGCGGTGCTTCAAATTGGAGGAGGGCTATTTATGCGAGTGAGAGTTGTGCACTCCAATAAATTGGCTTACAGAGCCTCAGCTAATTTAATTAATAGTTCGGTAAATCATTTGATGCATTTGCCGATGTTTTTTCATAAAAATAAAAAAATAGGAGAAGTTATTCAGAAATTTTCTAGAGCTGATAATTTTATTTATTCCATTATAGATTATGGATTATTTAGCATTATCCCATATTTATTGACTTCTCTTTTAGCTTTTGTTTTGATTTTTTGGATAAATTGGATTTTAGCGATTATCTATCTTCTGTTTATGTTGTTTTATATTGGCATAACTATTTTCAAGACCAATCCTATTGTAGCTTATCAAAAGAAAGTGAATAAATTTTTCGAAAAATATTATGGAAATATTTTTGATAGAACACCCAATATTGTAGCGATAAAGTCCAATGCCAGAGAAGATTTTGAAAATAAAAGAAATATCAAATTGATGGATGAGGGATTAAAATTCAGCCAAGGTCAAGTTTTGATGTGGATGAATCTATATTATTGGCAAAATTCTATAATGACTATTTCTTTTATAGGATTGTTTGCACTGGGAATTTATTTGGTAAGTGGAGATAATATAACCATTGGTCAGTTTGTGATGCTTTTGGCTTATATCAATCTTGCCTCAAATGCAATTAGTATGATGGGCGGGCAATATAAAAGATTGCGCGAAGGCTTAACTACCATCAAAAGATCAGAAGAGATATTCGAGGAAGCCACGGAAGCTTATGAAGTAAAAGGCGCTATTGAATTAAGAAATCCCAAAGGAGATATCGAGTTTAAAAATATTCATTTTTCATATGAAGATGATAGGACTGAAGAAATTCTGAAGAATATAAATTTCAAAGTTCCAGCCGGAAAAATGGTGGCTATCATTGGAAAAAGCGGGGAAGGAAAATCTACTTTGGTGAATTTAATTTCACGCTACAATATTCCCTCAAAAGGTTCAATTTTGTTTGATGGAGTCGATATAGAAAAAATTAATTTAAAAGATTTAAGAAACAACATCGCAATTGTTCCTCAGGAAATAAGTCTTTTTAACGATTCGATAAAAAATAATATTTTATATGCAAATTTAGAGGCTACCCAAGAGGAGGTTATTGTGGCTGCCAAGCTGGCAAATTGTCATGAGTTTATAGAAAAATTTCCTAAAAAATATAATCAGTTGGTGGGAGAAAAAGGAATTCGATTATCTACGGGACAGAAACAGCGCGTCGCAATAGCCAGAGCAATTCTTAGAAATCCCAAAATTTTAATTTTGGATGAAGCTACGAGCGCGCTGGATAGTGAATCAGAAATGCTTGTACAGGGTGCTTTGGAGGAAGTAATGAAAAATAGAACTACTCTTGTAATTGCTCATCGACTAAGTACTATTCGTAAGGCGGATTTGATTTTGGTGATTGAAAAAGGAGAAATAACTGAGTCGGGTAATCATCAAGAATTGATGAATAAAGGAGGAATATATAAAAAATTAAGTGAACTTCAAACAATTCAAATTTAAAAACACAAAATGTATCCGGAGTATTTATGTAATTAACATAAAAGCGACAAATGGCCAATCAAGAAGCAGTCATCGTTTTGAAGGGGTGACTGCTTTATTAGTTTTTAAAAAATGGTATAATTGGATGGTAATTTAAGCATTAATTAATAAATATGAAAATATTAATAACAGGGGGAGCAGGTTTTATCGGTTCTAATTTGGCCAAAAAATTGATGGATAGGGGAGACAAAGTGGTAATGATTGATAATTTTAATGATTATTATGACGTTCAATTAAAGAAAGATAGAATTAAAAAATATCTTAAGGGTTATAATTTTAAATTATACAAAGGCGATATTCGAGATATAAAATTATTGGATAAAATTTTTAAGGCAGAAAAATTGGATAAAGTTATGCACTTGGCTGCGTTAGCGGGAGTGCGCAATTCATTGCTGGACCCAATCGAATACGAAGATGTGAATGTGAGAGGGACTATGAATTTATTAGAAATGGCAAAAAAATATAAAATTAAAAATTTTGTCTATGCCTCATCTTCTTCGGTTTATGGCAATAATAAAAAACAACCATTCTCTGAAACTGATAGTGTAGATACGCCAATTTCTCCTTATGCGGCCACTAAAAAAGCGACTGAATTATTGGCTCATGTATATAGTCATATTTATGGATTAAATACTACCGGACTTCGATTTTTTACAGTATATGGACCTTGGGGGAGACCTGACATGGCTTTATTTCTTTTTGCCGATGGCATCACCAAAGGCAATCCGATTAATGTTTTTAATCGGGGCAAAATGAGCCGCAACTTTACTTATGTTGATGACATCGTAAGCGGCACAATGGCGGTGATTGATGCCAACTTAAAATGCGAAGTTATGAATATCGGAGGAGACAAAGAGGAAACCCTTATGCGTTACATTGAAGTGCTTGAAGATAATCTTGGTAAAAAAGCTAAGAAAAAAATGTTACCAATGCAGCCAGGCGATGTGCCTGCGACAGTGGCTGATATTCGCAAACTCAAAAAATTAGGCTGGAAGCCGACCACTCGAATCGAAGAAGGAATTAAAAATTTTGTAACTTGGTACAGGGAATATTATAAGATAAAATAAAGCAATTTCATTTTTGGCAAAAAAACAAACAGCAATTTGCTTCTGAGAGGCACGACCGTACCTCTCAGGAGCATTTTTTGTTAACCAGAAAAATCACTGCCCTTAGGCGGTGTGTGCATTTGAACTGTAAGACTTTTGCTACCAATTTTTTCTCACTAACTTTTTGACAGCAAAAAGTTACAAAAACTGCCACACGTACTCCTAAAATAAATAAATCTAACTCTCGTTCCGCTAAAACTTCAGACTCCACATCCGCTCCGTAACAAAGTTTCTTAACGCTCCCTCTCGAGTTGATTTATTTTATTTTAGTCGTAAAGTGTGGACCCTGTATTTGATATGTATTTAATCTTAAAGCCCGCAAGGCGGGCAGGATAGAAACCACCAGCGTTGGCTGGTGGTTTTCATTTATGGTTTAATCATATAATTCTAAGTGTTGATAAAATAATTTGATTGTTGTAGAATTTATACGGTTATTTCTAGTGAGAAAAAATAATACAATTAAATAGAGGGGGGAGGTATGCCAAACACGAGGGTAGAATTTTTTCCAAAAGCTCAAATGAAAGAGGACTATTTNNTTATTGGAAGAAAGAAGGGGACAAGTAATAAAAACATCTGAAATACCGCTTGATTGCGCCAACTGCTCGAATATTTTTTGTGTACATGTATGCAGAAGAGGAAAGTTTTTGCTTTTAAATCCTTGCTGTGGAATGAGAAATACCTTTTTCACGCTCAAGGAGCTATTGGGTTCACTCCACTTTGAATTTGGCCACTGATATTATGTGGTTTATTTTTTCTCCAAGGGCTTTGGTGCTTGTATTTAAACATCCAAAGCCTTTTTTAATTGGATAAAATAAGTTAGAATTAAGACATAATTATTAATTTTAATAATATGAAAAAGACAAAAAAAAGAGATATTGAAAAAGTTTATACCAAGAAAGAATTTATTCAAAAGTTGCGCCGTCTAGCTGATGCTTTGGAAAAAGATAAAAAATTTAATATCCAAGTGGCAGGCGAAAGAATTTATATTCCCAAGGATGCTATTATTAATATCGAGCATGAAAGAGAGAGTAAAGAAGAGGAACTAGAATTTCAAATTAAATGGAAACTATAAATTGACAAAAGATGAAATATTGAGGTAATCTTTCTATAAGAGAGATAAAAGGGTGATATGCAATCAAGAGTTCCTCAAATAAAGCATGAGGTGGGAAAATGAAAAAACTTCTGTTTTCTGCATGTGTGACTGGTATAGTTTGCGCTTTTTTCTTATCTGTGGCAATTACAATAGCGTTATTGCTGATTGCTTTGGGTGCGGTTGCTATTTTTTCTCCGCTGATTGTTTCAACCTGTCGTTTCAATACTCTTTTTTACATGGGAGAAATGGAAGAGGATATAGTATGTATTCTCGATAGGGCAAAGAAATCATTGAGGAGCGAGGGATGGCTAACTTTCGACCAGATTTTCAGTTTAGCTGAAACATTAAATCCAAATAAGTACTTGCCGAAGAATGGGTATTACATTGCTTTGTCCAATCTTCTCAACAGAAAGATGGTTGAAGCTGGTAGCAAAAATGGAGAGCATTTTTATCGGTTGATTGTCGAATGTATTCCCGAAAAAGGGAAGACGGAGAAATATCTTTCTCTCAATGAAGTTCCTTGCGCTGCGTAAGTTTTTGTCTTTCATATGGGGTTTAGTCATGCGTGTATGACTAAACCCTTATTAATTTAATTGCGAAAAATATAATATAGAGTAAAATTAGAGTATATACTTTTTAAAATAAATAATTAGCTTTAGAAAATAAAAAACATAATTTCGATTATCCAATAAGACATGCTATCGCGCGCTTAATGGATAATGGTTTTGAAATAAATTTATGAAAAAAATAATTTTTGTGACAGGCAATCAAAACAAAGCTGATTATTTGGCGAAATTTTTAGATCATCCTATTGATCACAAAAAAATTGATTTGGATGAAATTCAATCTTTAGACCTTAAAGAGATTATTGAGCATAAAGTCAGGCAAGCTTATAAAAAAATAAAAAGACCGGTCATTGTGGAGGATACTTCTTTGGAATTTAAATCCTTGGGTGGATTGCCCGGGCCATTTATCAGATTTTTCGTGGATAATATGAAATTTGAAGATATCTGTTCTTTGGTTAATGGGAAAGATAGGGGCGCAGTGGCCAAATGCGCCATTGGGTATTTCGATGGGAAAATATTAAAAATTTTTGAAAAGAAAATGATGGGAGAAATTGCACAAAAACCAGCTGGAGAGAACGGCTTTGGTTGGGACAAAATATTTATACCAAAAGGATATAATATTACACGTTCATCATTAAATGATATAGGATATCAGAAAACTTATTTGAAAATAAAACCCTTGGTCCAATTAAAAAAGTTTTTAAAAGAAAATAATTTATAAAAATAATATGGAAATAGAATTAGAAAGAACGTTTTTGGCTAAACATATCCCAGAGGGATTGGATAAATGTGAATATAGGGAAATTTTAGACATTTATATTCCGATAAACTCGCCCCATCCAACTTTGCGAATTCGCAAACGAGGCGATGTTTTTGAAATAACCAAAAAACACATTGCTAACGGCAATGATTCTTCTGAGCTAATTGAGCATACTATTTTATTAAGCCAAGGTGAATTTGAAGAATTTTCACATATAAAGGGAAAGAGATTGCATAAAAACAGATATTTCTATCCATATGAAAACAGAGTTGCAGAAATAGATGTTTTCTTGGATAATTTGTCGGGATTAGTGGTGGTTGATTTTGAGTTTGAGTCGAGAGGGGAAATGGAATCGTTTGAAATGCCTGATTTTTGTCTTGTAGAGGTGACTCAAGATGAGGCTATGGCTGGAGGAATGTTAACTGGTAAAAGTTATGTTGATATAGAGAAGGATTTGGAGAAATATGATTATAAGAAAATAGATGATAAAAACTAAAAAAATAAAAAAATCAGATTCATTAAAATTAATAAATTAAAAAAATCTCCGTTTAATTGATATTAATTTAACGGGGTAGATAAAAATATGGAAGAAAAAATTTTAAAAAAAATGGAAGAGCAGGATAAGAAAATTGATGCTATTTGGGTAAGCGTGGAGAAAACTAGAAAATATTTTCTTTTTACCATGATAACTTCGATTCTAATGTTTGTTTTACCATTGATTGGACTTATTATTGCTATTCCATTAATGCTTGGCGCACTTTCAAAATCGATGGAAGGTTTGCTTTAGGAAATGTCAAAATTCAAATTTCAAATGTCAAATAAATTTTTTAATGACTTAATGAAATAATTCAGGTTATTTTATTTTTTAGTATGAGTGGCTGTTATATGCTAATATGTTAAAATGCTGATATGCTAAGATGCTGGAATGTTAAAGTGCTAATATGATTAAACGGAGAGATGCCAGAGTGGTTGAATGGGACGCTCTCGAAAAGCGTTGTCCGAGAAATCGGATCGAGGGTTCGAATCCCTCTCTCTCCTCGTCTACAATTTTTTATCGAATATACCTTTTTATCGAACTAAATGGGTGATTAGAGATCCCTGTTTATCGGCAGATAAGCTAAAAAGTTGAACAAAAAACAGCAATATTTTTTATTGCTGTTTTTTGTTTTTCTATTTTTTCACCAACTTAAGATTTTTGTTTTTGAGATTTGTTGCATAGAAGATGTCAGAGACAAGAAATTTTTTCTACTTCTAGTGACTAAACTTTATTCTTAAACCGAATTAACTTAAATCCTTCCAGTATATTATTTTAACCGGAGCGATAGCAGAGTGGAGAAATCTAACTTTTGTATTGGAAGTAATTAATTTGATTAGGTATTAGAACCATATACTGCATATGATTCCATTTACTTGTTTATACTCATTTTATTCTGTTTAATTCGCTTTGATTTCCTGCCCTTAGTGTGTTATATTAATATTGAAAGACTTAATAATAAAACAATATGAAACTCGGTATAATATTGCAGACAAATAAACAGGAGAAGGTTTGGAATGTTTTGCGTCTAAGCATAACCGCTTTGAAAGCGAGTCATCAGGTGGAGATTTTCTTATTGAGCGAAGGCTCGGAATTGGAAAATATTCCAGATAATCAGAATTTTGACATTTCCGCCAAGGTCAAAGAGTTTATAGAATTGGAAGGTAAAATATACGCTTGCGGAACGTGCCTCAAGATGCGCGGCAAAGAAGAAAGCGAAGTTTGTCCTGTTTCCACGATGTCAGATTTGCTCAAGCTGATTGAAACTTCGGATAAAGTTTTAGTTTTTGGTTAATCATATGAAAAAACTTATTTTTACAATTTTCGCTATTGGCGTTGTCGGATTTTTTCCAGTAGGTGTGTCTGCTCAAATGATGGGCGGAATTCCTAATTCAAATATTGATTGGAATGAAGTGAAAGAGCACACGCTCCGCGAAGAAAAGGAAGGCAAGGAGCTATGGGATAAATTTCAAGCTAAAGAAATTGCTTGTTCAAATTTAAGTGAGGAACAGTTTGGTGTTATTGGAGAGTATTTTATGGGGCAAATGGCGGGTGATTCTCATACTGCTATGAATGTTATGATGATTCAAAGGTTGGGTGAAGAAGGTGAGGAACAGATGCATATCGCTATGGGCAAACGGATGAGCGGTTGCGACACCTCCGCTCAATATCCGCAAGGTTTCAATTTTATGCCGATGATGGGAGGTTGGTCCGCCTCGTTCGACGAGTGGGCGAGTCGAGACTGGTCGTCTCCCGCGGGATTTAATCAAAATAATAATAATTCTATGATGTGGGGTTTTGGAAATAATCCAATGGGTTGGGGCTTCGGCTGGTTCGGCGGCATTTTTATGCTCCTTTTTTGGATTTTAATTATCGCTGGTATCGTGGCACTGGTGAGATGGTTTGCAATGAGTCAATCGCGAAAAGGACGCAAACGAGAGATTAATGCTTTGGATATTCTCAAAGAGCGTTATGCTAAAGGAGAAATAAGCAAGGAAGAATTCGAGATGATGAAAAAGGACTTAAAGTGAATTTAATTTGAGGGGCATTCATTACATGTATACAAAGGTAAGACCTTTTGTTGGTTTGTTTTTAATTAAATTAGAATAATTTTTTCTTTTCAATATAGTAAACATAATAAAATAAAACAAAAATATGCATAATCATGAGCATCATAATAATCATAATTCAATGAATCATCATTCTCATGATGAGTCAAAAGAAATGCGCCATGATGATCACAATGAAGATTCCAGACATGATAAGCATGCGGGGCATTCAGTGGAGAACTTTAAGAAAAAACTTTACGTTTCTTTGATTGTCACAATTCCAATCTTACTCCTGTCTCCATTTATCCAAGAGTTATTGAAAATCTCAATTCAATTTCCAGGCGATAAATGGATTTTATTTTTGCTTTCCTCGTTCGTATTTTTTTATGGAGGCAGTCCTTTTCTTATTGGCGCCTTAAGAGAAATTAGGCATGGAGCATTGGGAATGATGACGCTTATATCGTTAGCTATTGTTGTAGCGTATCTTTATAGCTCTGCTGTAACAATGGGATTTATGGGAGAGGTTTTCTTTTGGGAATTGGCCACATTGATTGATATTATGCTTTTGGGCCATTGGTTAGAAATGAAATCAATAATGGGAGCTTCTAGGGCTTTAGAAAAATTGTCTCAACTTATTCCAGACATTGCTTATCTTAAAAAAGGAGATGGAATAATGGATGTGAGTGTAAATGAAATTAAGCAGGGAGATGTGGTTTTGGTAAAGCCGGGCGAAAAAATTCCAATAGATGGTGTTATTATTAAAGGCGAAAGTTTTGTAAATGAATCAATGCTTACCGGAGAATCTAAGCCAGTTGAGAAAAAAATAAAATCTAAAGTTATTGGTGGATCTATTGTTGAGGAAGGTTCGCTGGAAATAAAAGTAGAAGAAGTAGGGGATAAAACTTACCTTTCGAAAGTTATCGGTTTAGTGAAAAATGCGCAAGCCTCCAAATCCAAAACTCAACTTTTGGCTGACAAAGCGGCTTTTTGGCTAACTCTTATTTCCATAACCATTGGAGTAATAACTTTTGCAACGTGGCTTATTTTGGGTAAGGATATTGTTTTTGCGATAGAAAGAACAGCTACGGTACTTATTATTGCTTGTCCTCATGCATTGGGATTGGCAGTTCCTTTGGTGGTGGCTATTTCCACAACCGTGTCTGCTCAAAACGGGCTTTTGATTAAAAATAGAACTGCTTTTGAAAACGCTAGGCGAATTACGACTATTATTTTTGATAAAACTGGAACATTGACCGAGGGAACTTTTGATGTAAAGAAAATTATTGTTTTAGATAATAATTATTCGGAAGAAAAAATATTGCAAATTGTTTCCGCTTTGGAAAAAAATTCTGAGCATCCCATTGGTAAAGCAATTATGCGAGAGGTAGGAAATAGAAAGTTAGCTTTACTCGAAGTGGATAAATTTAAAGCGATAAAAGGCAAAGGAATAGAAGGAGTTATTAATAATGTGAAAAACATTGTCGCTAGCCCGGGATATTTAGTTGAGATTGGAATTAATAAATCTGAAGAAGTAGAAAAATTAGAAGGAACAAATATTTATTTAATCAGTCAAAAAGAAGAAAAATTTGAATTGATAGGGGCGATAAATCTTTCTGATACTATCAGAAAAGAATCTTATGATGCAATCAGATTGCTTAAAAAAGAAAATATAAAATTATGGATGATTACCGGAGATAACGAAAATTCAGCCAAAAGCGTATCGGATGAATTAAAGTTGGATGGATATTTTGCTCAAGTGCTCCCGCATGAAAAACAAGAAAAAGTAAAAAAACTTCAAGGTAAGGAAGAATTTGTGGCGATGGTGGGAGATGGAATCAATGATGCGCCCGCCTTAGCTCAGGCAGATGTCGGAATTGCTATCGGAAGTGGAACAGATATTGCGGCTGAAACAGCGGATATAATTTTGGTAAACAGTAATCCCAGAGACATCGCTTCGTTGGTTATTTTTGGTAAATCTACTTATAAGAAAATGGTGCAAAATCTTTGGTGGGCAACTGGCTATAATGTTGTGGCCATTCCTTTGGCTGCAGGAGTTTTGGCTAGCTATGGAATTTTACTTTCCCCAGCCTTAGGCGCAATCTTTATGTCACTTTCTACGGTTATAGTGGCAATCAACGCTAAAATGTTAAAAGTTAATAAATGACGAAGAAATTTTTGTTAGTATATATAGGTTTTGCTTTTATTCTGAATTTTATTTGGGAAGTGAGCCAGGCTGGCTTGTACACGCCGCATTTTGAGGGAATATCGGGCTTATTTTGCGTTCATCTAAAAGCAACACTGGGGGATGTTATTATTCTTTTGGTTATTTATATAATAATGAGTCTGATTTTAAGAGATTTAAAATGGATTAATCAGAAAAATAAGACTTTATTGATTTCATCTGCTATTTTGGGGTTTGTATTTGCTGTTACTATTGAAAAATATGCTCTTTTAAATAATCGCTGGGCATATAATGAATTAATGCCTCTGATTCCTTATTTGGATGTTGGATTATCTCCAATCATGCAATTATTGATAATTGTCCCGGCGACTATATATTTTACGCGAATATATGGATTAAAATAAAAATAAAGTAGTAGTTATATCCATAAGATAAGCTTTTTAGATTTTTTATTTGCTAAACGCTTAAATATTGGGTAAAATTAGGGAGGTAGTGGGTTTTAAATTAAGTACACCCTCACCCCAACCCTCTCCCAAAGGGAGAGAGGGGGCAAAGAGGAATGAGGGAGAGGGGGTGCTCTAAATAATAACTTAAAAATTATGAAATCTTTTTTATTGAAAAGAAAGTTTTTGATTGTTTTGCTGGCCGTTTTAATACTGGCAGGGTTTTTGCGTTTTTATAATTTAAGTGAGAAGTCTTTTTCGGCTGATGAATTTTTGGGGGTAAATACCGCTTATGGATATATGAAACTGGGTGAGTGGCGCAGATGGGATTTTAATCTGGAAAAACCTTTTCAAGACAATGAATATTTTAAAACTTTTTTTGACTTTGATATTTGGAAAGATGGAGCAGATACTTACACTCGAGCTTGGATTTACAATTGGCAAGTAGCGCAGTCTTTGAAATTTTTACCCGACAGCCAGGAATGGTCCTATCGGGCAACGAGTGTGATTTGGGGGGTTCTTTCAGTATTGATAATTTATTGGATAGCTTTTAAATTTACCAAAAATAAGATTATTGGAATTATTGCCGCGCTTTTGATGGCGCTCAGTATTGATGGGATAGAATTTTCTCGCAAAGTAAGAATGTACGCGATGTTTATGCCTGTTTTTTTGATTTTTAGTTACACAGCTTTTTTATTTTTCGAATCAAAAATTAAAAGTAAGTGGGAAAAATTAAATAAATTAAATGACAAAATGGGAATTAATTTTGTTTTTTTCTTGCCCGTTATTTTTTTGGGACTTTTGAGCATGCATTTGCATTTGTTGGCGGCCAATTTTGTTTTTATTGGTTTGATTTATTTTTTAGTAATGGGACTCATTGTTTATAGAAAAAATAAAAATCTTAAAAATCATTATTTAATTTATTCTTTGATTGCTATTTTGGCGGGAATTATTATTAATTTAAAAGGCAATGTGCTTTTGAGTTCGCTTAGTTGGGAGAATCATTTTTCTTATTTTGGGAAATCATTTGCTGATTACTCTAATGTAATAGTGGCCATAATTCTTTTGTCTGTGGGAGCATATTATCTGATTAAAAATAAAACCCAAGAAGGAGTTTATCTGCTAGTTAACTATTCAGTTATTTTTTTAGGCGCCATTTTTCTTTGGAACAGAAACACTGGTGAGCAATATATATTTTTTGCCAAGCCTTTTCAGATAATTTTGATTGCGGCTGGAATTTGGGCTATCGCTGAATTTTTAAAAAATAATCTAAAAAACTACAACCAAAAAGCTTATATAGGAGCAATTATATTTTTGATTGTAGCCTCCGTTAATTGGGGATACTTTTGGGCTTCGGAGAACACTTATGTCCAAACTTCTGATTCTCCCAATCCGAATTATCGTAACGTTTTTAGCTATATAGTTAACAAGCGAGAAAAAAATGATGTTTTGATTACTCGTAACTTTAGAAATTTTTATTGGCAGGGAGCGAAAATGAAAGTGGTTTCTCTGGGCGGGGAAAGGGCAGATGAGAGTGAGAAAAAAATAGAGCTGGAAAATCTAAGACAAATTATAAATAGTAACAATAGCGGGTGGATAGTTTATTCTGATAATGATGAATCTTTCTTTTCCAAGGAGGCCCAAACTTATATAGTGGAAAATTTAGAAAAAATAAATAACTTAAAAGTAAGAGGCCCAATTAATGTTTATTATTGGAGCAATACTAAAAAATAAAAATGAGCAAGAATAAAAAAGGCAAATTTAAATTGTTTGAAAAAATCGGTTTTTTGAAAAACAAATATTTTTGGATTTTTATATTATTTTTTGTAACGGGTGTATTTTTGCGAAGCTATAATTTTGCTCCCTGGATTCATTTTGAATTAGATCAAGCCAGGGATGCTACTTTGATTGATGAGTCATTGGTGGGAGGACCGCTCAATCTTCCTCTTTTGGGACCCCGGGCAGCCGGAAGTTTTTTGAGATTGGGACCAGCCTCTTATTATGTTGACTATATTTTTTCTGTGCCGATTAATAATTCTATCGTGGGTTCAGCTTTGGCAAGTTTGTTTTTTTCAATTCTTTCCATGATAGCTTTTTATTTTCTCTTGCGAAGATATTTTTCCAAAAATCTTTCTTTAGCTATAGGCGCCATATTCTCCACCTCGTTATTTTTGGTGACTTATGCTCGTTTTGCTTGGAACCCCAATTTGTTGCCATTTTTCGTTATCCTATTTTTCTTGGCGCTTCTGGGGGCTGTAGATGACCAAAAGAGCCAAAAACAGGGGTATTGGCTACTTCTAAGTGCCCTTATGTTTGGAATTCTCTCCCAGCTTCATTTTTTAGCCATGATAATAATTTTCATTGTGGCCGTTTTATTTTTAGCGGTAAAAAGACCGCGCATAAAAATGATTTATTGGGCCTTAAGTGTTTTGATAGTTTTATTTTTAAATTTGCCCTTGATAATAAACGATATAAAAAGTGGAGGGGATAATATCAAACAGCTTACAGCGACTGTGGGAGAAAAATCTGATGGCAAAGCTAAATATGATATAGTAGAAAAATTAATTAAAAATTATTCTGAAAACACTTTAAGTTACTGGACTATCGTAAGCGGTTCTCAAACTGCGGAGCTTCCCAGAATCGCCACTGAATTGAAAACCAGAAAAATAGAAGTTGAGTGCAAAGAGAGTTGCAGAAACCATCTTTTTAGCGGAGCTTTAGCGGCTGGCTTTTTTACTCTGGGTATAATTTTATTGTTTTTTGAAACTTTTAAGGAGAAGGATTTGCGAAAAAAAGATTTCTTAATTCTTAACTCAATTTTATTTGTCGTATCATTTGGAATTTTTACTTTGCTGGCTTATGACTTATCTCCTCGATTTTATTTGATTATAATTCCATTGCCGTTTATATTTTGGGGATTGATTTTGGGTAAACTTTCAAAATTGATAAAAATTAATAATCTGGTTTGGGCGGTGGCGATAATTTTTGTGGCATTTAATTTATATTTTACCGGCAACTTTTTAAATCAGCTTGCTAAAGCTAAAACCGAAGCGATAGATATCGGAAATGATAAAATTTTGCGACAGAAAACTCGAATTACGCTGGAGCAACAACAGGCCATTACGGATTACATGGAAAGCGTTTACAGGCGAAATAATTATGCTGTTTTATATTATGGACAAAGTGAATTTCATCGAGCCTTTGCTTATTTATTGGATAAGAAAAAAATTCCTCGTGATGGGCTGAGCGTGAGCGAGGGTGCCAAAATATGCCAAAAGACAAATTACTTCATAATTATCCGCACTCAATCAGATAAGAAAAGTCTGGAAAAATATTTCGCTAAATTTATTTTGATAGAAGAGAAAAAATTTGGGACATTAACTGTTTATCACATAATGCCCAAACCAATCACCATAAATTGCGGAGCTCCTGACCAATCGAAATTTCGCACTTATCAAAATGAAGGTGGAGCGGTAGCAGATAGGTATACATGGAAAGAAGTTTTTGGCATAAAATGATTTTAATTCCTTAGCTTCCTCCTCTTGGCAAGGGGAGGGTTGGGAGGCCTGCCCGCAGTGCAGAGAGCGTTGCAGGCGGGGGTTTGAAAAATTTAAAGAAACCCCCTCTTAGTCTCCCCCTTGAGTACCCCAGTCAAAAAAATATTTGACGGGGCAGGCAAGAGGGAGATGGAGAATGTAATTCAATTGATTTTAAAAAATGAAAATATTATTTTTTAATTATGAATATCCACCACTGGGAGGAGGAGCAGCTAATGCAACCTTATGCATCCTTAAGGAATATTCTAAAATAGATGATTTAAAAGTGGATTTAATAACCGCTTCTTTAAGTGATAAATATGAGATAGAAAAAATCGGAGAAAATATCACAATCCATCGTTTGCCAATCGGAAAAAATAAAAGTAATTTGCATTTCCAATCTCAAAAAGATTTAATCATTTACTCCTGGAAAGCCTTTCTGTTTACTAAAAAGTTAACAAAAGAAAATAAATATGATTTGACCCATTCTTTTTTTTCTGTACCTTGCGGAGCGGTTTCCTGGTGGTTAAAAATGACCCAAAAAATCCCTTACGTTATTTCTTTGCGCGGTTCGGATGTGCCTGGGTATAGCGACAGATTTAAATTTATTTATTTTGTTTTAAAACCATTTATTAGAATGATTTGGAAAAAATCTAGCGCAGTAGTCTCCAATAGTCAGGGATTAAAAGAGTTAGCGCTCAAAACCAGTCAAAATCAGAAAGTGGATATTATTTTTAACGGAATTGATATAAATGATTTCTATCCCGAAAAATCAATTCAAAGAAATGATAAATTTATTATTACTCTCGGAGGCACTCGCATTACGGAGCGCAAAGGCATAAATTATTTAATCCAAGCTTTAAGTCTTTTAGTTTCGAAGTATCCCAATATTTTTTTGCGCTTAGTGGGAGAAGGAAATGAAAAGGAAAATTTAATAAGCTTAACCAAAGAACTAAAATTGGATAATTTTGTTGAATTTGTGGGTTTAATTCCCAGAGAAAAAATTGCTCCTTATTATCAGGAGGCTAAACTTTTTGTGTTGCCGTCTCTCAATGAGGGTATGAGCAATGCCATGCTTGAAGCTCTGGCTACAGGATTACCCATCGTGGCCACGGAAACCGGCGGTACAACTGAATTGGTAGAAGATGGTATAAACGGTTTGATTGTAAAAATGAAAGATTCCAAGGATCTGGCTGATAAAATCGAAATGATTATAAAAGATGAAAAGTTACGAGTCAGAATGGGAGAGGAGAGTCGCAAAAAAGCGGAACAAATGAGCTGGGAAAATGTGGCGAAAAAATATTATGATTTGTATACTCAGATAGCAGATAAAAAATAATCAAACAGAGCCTCCTCCCCTTTAAAGGGGAGGATTGAGGAGGGGTTAGAAGAGTAATTAAAAAACAGGGTTAAATATATAGTTTCGCACCTCCCCCAACCCCCTCCTCCCGAGGAGGGGAGGCAAATTGTTTTATGTTAAATAAAAAATTACTAAAATTTATTCTGAAACTTGCAGTAAGCTTATTTTTTGTTTGGTGGATTATTTTTAAAATTGATTGGCTGGAAGTATTATTTTATTTTAAAAAAATAAGTATCCGGGGAATAATATTTTATATCAGCGCTTATTTTTTGGGAATGTTTTTCTCGGTTTATAAATGGAGATTTCTGGCCTCTTTTAAAGAGATAAATTTACCTATTAGGGAATATTTCAAAGCTTATTTTACCGGCACATTTGTCAATAATTTTATGCCGTCTTTTATCGGGGGAGATAGTTACAAGATTTATAGAATTGGAAAGTTGTCGGATAAATACAAGGAAGCGGCCTCAAGTGTGGTGATGGACAGGCTGACTGGTTTTTTGGGCGGAATGTTTTTGGTTTTTATTTTTTCTGTTTTGAATTGGAAAATAGTTTTAGATAATAAAATTTTATTGGCTTTAAATCTTATAAATATAATTTTATTGCTGAGCATTTTAGTGTTTATTAAATTTTTTACCCATAAAGAAATAAGCACCCCGATAAAAAAAGTGAATGAAATTTTTAACAGATTGATGCGGGAAGTTAATCGCTACAATGGAGAATCAAAAACTATCTGGAAAGCTATTGGCTTATCTTTCTTTTTTAACCTAACCGGTTTGGCGCTAGCTAATTATATTCTTTTTTGGTCTCTGGGAATTTCAGTGGGAGTTTTAGATTATCTATCCGTGATATTTTTAATCAGTATCGTGTCATCCTTACCGGTAAGCATTAATAACATCGGAATTAAAGAATGGGCCTACATCACCTTTTTTGGATTTTTTGGCCTCAATCCTGCCGCCGTAATAAGCGTGGCAATATTAAGCCGAATAATCCAGATGCTTTTAAGTTTCTTAGCGGTGGGGTTTTATTTGAGAAATAAAAAGGCTTGACTAAAATAAGCTTTCTCCACAATATATCATAATATAACTGTATTTTATACATAAAATTGTATAATGTTGACTTATAATTAAATATCTGATATTATTTAAATATAATTAATAACAAGATAAAATTATGATTCGTTCATTTTCTTGTAAAAATTTTTATTCCTTTGCAGATGAAAATATAGTTAGTCTTTTGGTGAATGACAAAGCTCCAATAAGCGATATGTATGCAGATTCACTTTCTGGAGAAAGAATTTCAAAAGCGCTAGTTATTATTGGTCCAAATGCTTCAGGTAAAACTAATTTAATAAAAGTTTTACCGTTTTTAAAATGGTTTATTTTAGATTCCTTTAAGCTAAAATTAGACGCAGAAATTCCTGTAAAACCTTTTATTTTTAATAATACTAAAAGTAACCCGACAGAAATATCAATTGAGTTTGAAATCGAGAAAGAAATTTATGAGTATTTTGTTTCCATAACCAACAAGAGAATTATTGCTGAGGAGTTAAAAGTAAAAACTAAAGGAAAGCAGCGCTTAACATCAAAAACTCTTTTTACGCGAAATTGGAATAGTAAGATGGAGAAATATGAATTTACTGGAAAAAATTTTAAGTTACCGAATGATTTTAAAAATTCATTACGCAATAATGCAAGTATTATTAGCATTGCAAATCAATTTAATCATATTGGAAGCAAGACAATAACTAATTATTGGTCAAAAATAAGAACCAACGTTGTCGAAACTGGACTGCCTGAAAATCTATTTCCATTCTTGAGTAGCTTTAATTTTTTTAATGCGCTTGAATTTTATAGTGAAAATAAAATATTAAAAGAAAAGGCGGAAAAAATATTGGCACGTTTCGATCTGGGAATTACATCTTTTGATGTTAAAAAGGAAAAGAAGGAAAGAGGAACGTCACTGGACGCTACGGTTTTTCATTCTATCAATGGAGGGTCATTTGAAATTCCAATAATATATGAATCATCTGGAACAAAACAGTTGGTTACATTGTTGAAAAGCATATTGCAAGTTTTAGAAGATGGAAGCACTGCGATATTGGATGAGCTAGATGCTTATCTCCATCCTGATATGGTCGAAGCACTTTTTGAATTATTTATCTCTCCTGATACGAATACTAAAAATGCGCAAATTATTTTTAGCACGCATAGTCATCGCATATTGAATCAAATGGATAAATATCAGATTATTTTAACAGAAAAAAATGATAAAGGAAGCAGTGAGGCATGGAGATTGGATGATGTAGAGGGGGTGAGAGCTGACGATAATTACTACGCTAAATATGTGGCGGGAGCATATGGTGCAGTACCTAATATTGATTAATGCTTTGCACATATGCTAAAAAGAAAATATCAAAATAAAAAATGGAAAAAACAAAAGAGGACAATTCTTTTTTATGGAGAAGGTGCGGATGAAGATGTTTTCTTGAGATATTTAAATACAATATATGGAAAACACAATATCAATTTAAGGATAAAGATTAAAAATGGTAGTGGAGGTGCGCCCGATATGGTTGTAAAAAAAGCAATTAACTATTACGGAGATTTTGATGCTCGTGTGGTAATTATTGATACTGACAGACCCAAAATTGAAATAGAGGCAGCTAGAAAAATGGCAAAAGATAGTGGTGTGTTTTTAATTGAAAATAATCCGTGTTTAGAGGCATTATTATTGCGAATTTTAAATGTTGGAAAAATAATAAAGAATAAAAAATCCGAATATTATAAAAAAGAGTTCGAGAAAGGGCATATTTGCGAGAGAAAAAGATGCAATGTCGATGAATATAAAAAAATATTTCCCAAAAATATTTTAGACAATAAACGAAAGGAAATAGAAGAGTTAAATAAGATTATTGGATTTATGGAGAGTAAAAAATTAAAATAAAAAAAATGGAATTTATAAAAAATTTAAGCTTTGAAACATTAGTGTCAATACTTGGATTAGTTGGTTTTGGTGGTATAATAGGCGCTTTTATTGGTCATTTATTGCAAAAGGACCGCGAGGCAAATATGCAATCTCGAGTGAAAAAAATTGAAGCGTATTCAAGTCTTTTGAATTATTCTAGGGGTTTTATGGGTGATCCTACCCTTTCTTATGAAGAAGCATTAAGTTATCAACAAGAATTTTTAAAGAAATTCTACAATGATATTTTACTTTTTTCATCAAAAGAAGTTATAGAATCTGTTGATAAATTCTTTGATACAGTAAGTATAAGTCATACAAATAAAGACATTGTTACCGATGCACTTTTTACTCTCACAGAGTCAATGCGAAAAGATATTGGATTGAAATCTAATAAAATAAAAGAAAGGGATAAGTTTTATACAGTAAATACTGAAGATTTAAAAAAGAAGAAAGGGGTAAAATAATCTCACAGCTTATAACAATTGCAACAGTGATAAAATAGTTTTCAAGATAAGGAGTTGTATTACGAAGCTTTAAATATTTAAATAACTGCGTTATAATAAGGAGGTAAATTTTGACATTATGCACCCCCTCTTTAATTCTCCCCCTCAGGGAGGGGGAGAGGGGAAAATACGTAATCTATAATAAATTATGAATGACAAGAAAACAATTTTAACTGGTGATAGACCCACTGGCAAGCTTCATTTGGGTCATTATATCGGCTCCCTTGAAAATAGAGTAAAAATGCAACATGAATGCAACCAATTTATTATGATTGCTGATATGCAAGCATTGACGGATAATGCTGAAAATCCGCAAAAGGTAAGAGATAATATTTTAGAGCTAGGCTTGGATTATCTTTCAATCGGACTAGATCCCAAGATAAATACTATCTTCATCCAATCTTCTGTGCCTGAACTTTCTGATTTGACCATGTTTTATCTTAATTTAGTTACGGTAGCGAGACTCCAACGCAATCCCACAGTAAAAACCGAAATAGCCCAAAAAGGATTTGAAAAAAGTTTGCCAGCGGGATTTCTAATTTATCCCGTCAGTCAGGCAGCGGACATTACGGCTTTTAAAGCCCAGCTCGTGCCGGTAGGAGAAGACCAATTGCCCATGATAGAGCAAACTAATGAAGTAGTTCGCAGATTTAATCATACTTATAACTCTAATGTTTTGGTTGAGTGCGAGGCAGTGCGTTCAAGTGTTGGGAGATTAATCGGAACCGATGGAAAATCTAAAATGAGTAAATCTCTTAATAATACAATTTATCTTTCGGATAGTTCCGAAGAAGTGAAAAAGAAAGTGATGAGTATGATGACTGATCCTAATCATTTGAGAGTTGAAGATCCCGGCAAAGTTGAGGGTAATCCTGTTTTTGAGTATCTCACTGCTTTTGATAAAGACAAAGAAGGGCTGGGGGATTTAAAAACTCGTTACCAAAAAGGCGGGGTGGGGGATGTGGAGGTTAAAAAGAGATTGATTGAGGTTTTAGAAGAATTTTTAACGCCTATTCGAGAAAGACGGGCAGAATTTGAAAAAAAGCCTGAAGAGGTGATGAATATTCTAAAAGAGGGCGGACAAAAAGCCAGACTCGTAGCTCAACAAACTCTAAAAGACGTTAGAAAGGCTATGAATATAAATTATTTTAATGATTAATAAATAGTTACCCACTTCCCAATATTGGCTTTATTGAGTAATAAATATCGTCTTTGATTTGTAATCTAGAAATTCCCGCGAATCTACAAATTTGCTACAAATCTACAAATATCCTGAAAAATGAGCTATTTTTCACATTTGTAAATTCGTACTTGATTTGTGGATTTGTGGGAGAAGAGTCAGAATTATAATCAAGAACTTAGTTTATGCTTAGAATAAACTGGGATATCAAAGTGCGTAATACCTGTAATTAATTTTAACTATGTATAAAGACAATTTAATTTTTTTAGACACTGAGACAACAGGATTGGGAAAAGAAGATCGCTTGTGTCAGGTGGCCTACAAGTTTCAAGGACAAGAGAAAGAAAGCTTGCTTAAACCACCCGTTCCCATTGGCGTAGAGTCAATGTGCATCACTCACATTACTAATAAAATGGTGGCTGATAAGGAGGCTTTTATCGGTTCTGAGATGCATAAAGATTTAGAGGATATTTTTAAAAAAGATAATATTTTAGTTGCTCACAACGCCGATTTTGATGCAGACATGCTAAGGAAAGAAGGTCTAGTCATAAACAGAATAATTGATACTTTCAAAATCGCTCACTATTTGGATCATGATGGAAAAATCCCGAAATATAGTTTGCAATATTTGAGATATTATTTTGAATTTGAAATTGAAAATGCAACGGCTCACAATGCCCTGGGAGATATCCGAGTTTTGGAAGTTATCTTTGATTATTATTATGAAAAAATGCTGGCGATAAAAGAAACTCCCGAGGCCGCCATTGGGGAAATGATAAAAATCTCCAAAGAGCCGATATTGCTTCGAAAATTTAATTTTGGAAAATATAATGGAGAATGGGTGGAGGACGTAGCCAAAAAAGACGCTAACTATTTACGCTGGCTCTTGTCAGAAAAAAATAAAGCCAGAGAAAATGGAGAAGATGAAGATAAAAATTGGATTCATACCTTAAAATACTATTTGAACGAGAGACCAACTTTGTTTTAAATATTAATTAAGAAACTATCTAAAATCTCGACGCCAAAATGATTACGAAAAAAATACTTCTCCGCTAAAATATTAAAATTTTAGAGGATTTAGCACACTTTGTTTTTTTAAAGTGGACACGAGATCTTACGTTGTTTCAAAAAAATACATGCAAGTAAAAGATATCATGACAAAAGACGTAATCTCTGTATTTGAAAATACAGAGGTAAAAAATATTGCAGAAATTTTAACTAAAGAGAGGATTCATGGCGTGCCAGTAATAGACAAAGATCGCAAGGTGATTGGAATAGTGACGGAAACTAACTTTTTTTCAAGGGTGGATGGAGATTTATATTTGTCAAAATTTGTAAAAACTGTTCAGGAAAATAAATTGCCCGACACAGGACTTTTGAAAAATAAAAATAAAATTAGTGCTAACACCACTGCCGGAGAAATCATGACTAAAAATTGTGTTACTGTTAGTCCGGAATTAGAACTAGAAAAATTATTTGAAGTATTTAGGAAAAAAGGTTTTCATTCTATCCCAGTAGCTAATGGCGAAGGAACCCTGGAAGGAATTATCACTTTGGCCGATATAATAGCTTTCAGTGCTAAATAAGCTAAATTTAAAATTTTTCAATAAAAATTAACTTCGGATTATGTCCAAATCTCGAATATTTTTTTTCTTGCTTTTGAGTTTCATAGGCGGAGTTTTTTACCAATCTTTTTGGTCAGCCAGTTTAATTTTAGCCTGGTTTGTTTTAATTTGTGCAATTGTTTTGATTTTAGTTGATTATAGAAATCGTGTTTTTATCGCTTTGGGTCTAATATTAATTTCTTTTTTACTAGGAATCGGTAAAACGAAATTATCCTTGCAAGAAATTCAAAATATAAAAGAAGATGTTTCCAGTATAGATACAATTGGACAAATCATAAAAGAACCTGACAAAAAAGAATTTTATCAGAATTTAACAATCGCTATCGAAGAAGGGGAAATTTTACAAAACAACAATAATCAAGATAGGATAAAAGTTTTAATTCGAACAGATCTTTATCGAGAATTTAATTACGGAGATTTACTCCAAGTGAAGTGCAATCCCGAGGTGGTGAAAAATTTCTCTTCAGATTTTGACTATAAAATGTATTTGGCTAAAGATAAAATTTATTACCTTTGCGCTAGTGCTGAAATTAAAAAAGTGGAGGAAGCTAAAAAAGGTTTTTATAAGATTGTTTTAAATATAAGAAATAAATTGGAGGAAAATATAGCCCAAATAATTCCACAGCCTCAAGCCGCTTTGGCGCAGGGAATTCTTTTCGGGGGCGGAAATCGTTTAAGTAAAGAGATGCAAGATTTGTTTTCCGTAACAGGCATGAGCCACATTGTGGCTGTTTCTGGGTACAATGTTACAATCATCGTTGAATATCTGATGATTATTGGTATTTTCCTGGGACTGTGGAGGTCGCAAGCTTTTTATTTTGCCATTTTGGGAATTTTTATTTTTATTGCCATGATTGGATTTCCTAGTTCTGCTTTGAGAGCAGGAGTGATGGGCGGACTTATTCTTTGGGCGATAAAAAATGGCAGATTGGCTAATTTGGATAATGCAATTTTATTGGCTGGAGCTATTATGCTTATTATTAATCCGCTTATTTTGAGATGGGATATCGGTTTTCAACTTTCTTTTTTGGCCACCATCGGATTGGTCAAATTATCTCCCTTTTGGGATAAGTATTTTTTGAAAAAATATAAGTCTTGGGGAATATTGGAAATAATGTTAATGACAATCAGTGCCCAGCTTTTTGTTTTGCCGATTATATTGTATAATTTTCATAATCTGGCCCTGGTCTCAATTATCGCCAATGTTTTGATTTTACCCATTATTCCCGTTACAATGCTCTTTGTTTTTCTTTCCGCCATAGCTAGTTTTATTTTTTATCCTCTGGCCTTAGCTTTGGGTTGGCTGGCATATTTTTTATTAAAATACGAAATAGAAATAATAGATTATTTGTCTAAATGGAAATTTTCAAATCTGGTTATTTTTGATTTTAGTTACTGGAAGATAATAACTTGGTATTTGCTCTTGATAATTTTTATCTACTTTATAAATAAAAAAATTAATCCAAAAAAATAATGAACAATAGAAAATTTATCTATTTTGTTTTGATTGCCCTTTTGGCTATGGGCATTATTTTGGGGGTAATTATTTTGGCCTTAAGAAATAACCAAGAAATGAAAATTAATTTTTTGGATGTAGGACAGGGCGATGCTATTTTGATAGAAAATGGACATAACCAAGTTTTGATAGATTCAGGCCGCAATGGTCGTGTTGTATTGGAAAAATTGGGCAGAGCGATGCCTTTTTGGGACAGAAAAATAGAGGCGTTAATAATAACTCATCCGGATGCTGATCACTATGGGGGATCAAATGAAATATTGGATTTTTATAAAATAGAAAATGTCATAAAAACCGATGCTACTAATGAAAGCGGAGAGTGGCTGAATCTGGTTAATAAAATTAGAGATAAAAAAATAAATGAGATAACTGCGACTTGGCAGACAGAAATTGTTTTCCCCGCTGGTGCCAGATTAAAATTTGTTTATCCTTGGAATAATTCTTTGGGCACCTCAATAGATCGTAATGACTCAAGTATCGTGACAAAATTAATCTTTGGCGAAAATGAATTCCTATTTACCGGAGATTTGTCCAAAGAAGGAGAAAATTTATTGGTAGAAAGCAATATAGATATTGATGCCGATTTTCTAAAAATAGGGCATCACGGATCAAAATCTTCAACTACAAGCGATTTCTTGGATAAAGTTACTCCTCAAGATGCGATTATTTCGGTGGGTAAAAATAGCTATGGTCATCCTCATAAAGAAGTGTTGGATAATCTTAAAAATAGAACTATTAGGATCTGGCGCACTGATCAAGACGGAAATATTATTTATAAATGTAAAAATATAAATCAAATGTGCCAAGTTAGCCGATAATTAAAAATTTATGGGTGCTCCAATTTTATTTCAACCTTGATTTTTGGGCTAAAAAATGGTATAATTATAATAGATTAGTGAGGGTAGCTCTTTGAAAAAAATGCGCAAAACTTGCTTTTTAAGTTTTGTTTTTTTATTCTCTTAAAATAAGGGGGTATTTATGCTCACCAGAGAAGCTATTGGTATTCTTATGCTTAGTCCGCTCTATTGGCACTATAAATTGGAAGCTCGCAAAGAGTTAATAAGAGAATTTATGGCTAATTATTGGTTTATAGTTATTGCAAATTAGCAAGAGAGGGGAAATGAAGCGCATTTTAATCTGCATTTCAGAGTAGCTGTTGGCAAATAAATTGAAATTATTTAATTTCACTTTGCCAACGGCTTTTTTTATTGATTTTTAATTCAAATTATGCAATATTAGTAATGGTTTTTGGGATAGTTTTTTTGTTAAATTTAATAAAGAGGAGTTATCGAAAATGGAAAAAATAATATTTTTTTTAAATGGATATGAGATAACAGCCGGTTATTTGTGGCTGATAATCATATCAATTCTTTTAATTTTAGTTATCCCTTTGGCTGCATATCTGCTCAGTAGAGCCAAATGCCCCAAATGTGGCAGTGTGCAAATAAGTTTACGATTTGGACTCTCAAATGTGTGCAATAATTGCGGATGGTAAAATTTTTCATTATCTGTTGAAAAAGGATCAATGTTATGAAAATAATTAATACTTTGTTGAGATGGGGTGAGGCTAAGTTGGTTTTAATTTTATCAACGTCTGTTTTAGTACTTGTGTTTTTAGTGTTAGTGCCGAAAATGCAATTTTTTTACCGTTTTATAAATTCACTATCTGCGGGATTAAACTAACTAATAAAGATGAATTCCTTTTTATGATTAAGTTTTCTATAATCCTAGACAAGTAAATGCTTATCTAGGATTGATTTTTAAGTTTGGCAATTAGCATGATTTATGCACTCTAGATAGCAGCTCTTGATTAATTTTGAAAAAGTTGCTAAATTAGTTTATGTAATGCGATATTCGCATTCCATTTTTTTTATTTCAAAAATGGCCCTATCGTCTAGAGGCTAGGACGTATCCCTCTCACGGATAAAACTGGGGTTCGATTCCCCATAGGGTCACACGAGACGAATTAAAAATTAAAAATTAATAATTAATCTTTTTTTGTTTCTTATTTGCCGGAATCGAAGGGCGAATTAGAAAGTAAAGAGTTTTGCTTTCTAAAAGCCCAGGCCTAAACTGAGAAATGAGTCCTGTGCTCAGCGGAGCACGACGAATGACGAAGTGAAGGGATTCCCCATAGGGTCACACGAGACGAATTAAAAATTAAAAATTAATAATTAATAATTAATCTTTTTTTGTTTCTTATTTGCCGGAATTGAAGGGCGAATTAGAAAGCCAACATCTGCCTATTGGCAGACAGAGTTTTGCTTTTTATGAGCCTATATTGAAAAATAGATGAGCGGTATATTAAAATATTTTTATATATTAGGGTGAGTATGGATTTATTTTAATTATGTACTGTGTTTAGTTACCATACTGTATTATAATTCAAAATTAGTTAACCACTTTTCTTTAGAGTGATTTTTTAAATCAAACAAAGAAAACGAAAAACAAATGAAATTAATTACCAAAGAAGGATTAAAGAAATTGGAAGAAGAATTAAATGAAAGACAGGGAAAAATCCGCCAAGAAATTGCCAGAGCTATAAAAGAAGCAAAGGAGCAGGGTGACTTAAGCGAAAACGCAGAGTATAGCGAAGCTAAAAGACAACAATCCGAAAACGAATCAAAAATAGCTATTTTGGAATCCATGATTAAAAATTCTCAGATCGTAGAAGATAGCGGTTCCACCGATGGATTTGTTAGAATTGGTTCAGATGTGGGAGTAAAATTTAACAATAAAGAAGTTACCTTTCATATCGTAGGAGCTAGTGAAGCTGATCCTAGCAATTATAGAATTTCCAATGAATCTCCTTTGGGAAAAGCACTTTTGGGCAAGAAAAAGGGTGATGTTACAAAAGTAGAAACTCCAACTGGCGCAGTTAAGTACTCTATTTTAAGTGTTAAATAATTCAGTACTTAAAGAATGCAAAAAACACCTATTTAATTGGGTGTTTTTTATTTGGGAGAATATGTGGTTTATATAATATTTTTTATACACCGATATTGATAGAATTTGAAAATATACTCAGTCAACTAGTCAAACTAATATTTGTGGTATATAATCATCAGGGTAACTAAATTAGCAACAATGTTTGCAAGGAGTGCATTATCGTTATTTTATAGCACCAAAAAGGCCAAGCTAAAAGTGTTTTTCAATCAAAAGTCGGGAGATTCAGATGAGAGATGATAATAATTTTACAAGAGAAACAAATTTTGGCACCAAACAGTTAATGGATATGGCTCAATTAAAAAAGGGAATTGGGCCGATAGATCCATGTGTCGCATTGAAAGAATTGGGAGTAATTTTTATCAACTCCAATCACCTCGAAGAAGTTGAGGAAATTGGAAAATTTTTTACTTCAATTCTGGAGGGTTCGCAAGAGGATCAGATATGCGTAGTGCTTAAATATCTTGATTTGGGAAGTTTAAAATTAAGTAATTATAGCCGAAAAGCACTTGAGGATTTTAGGAAAGATTCCGGTAATTCAAAGATGATGATGCAATCCCAAGTATTTCTTGAATAATTGCCTTCTACCACAGGAATTCACCAAAGTTGCGGTGGGTTCCTGTTTTATTAATTAGAAAGATCACTATCTTCCAGGCGCATTTATTAAGATCAATGGGCAGGTTTAAAATATGTGAATTAATTTAAGCTCGCCTATAAGTAACTTTGCTGTTTGAATTTTTTATAAATAAAAGATGGCGAAATCTTAAGAGTAAGATTTCGCCGTCCTTGTCCGCACCAAACTGAGATTTATCTTTCAAATATCTCGATAGCTTTTTTTACCGTGTAAACTTCTTCCACGTTATCAATTACCCGAATAGGTTTTTGTTCCGGGAAAGTTTTAATAAAAAACATTGTCAATAAAAATACGTCGGGAACAACTGTTTCAAGAGTAACTTGGTCTTCATCGACATTTAAAAGTTTAGCAGTAAAAGATAATACGAATTTTTTTATTCGACTACATTTATCAAGCATGCTGATTCTCCTGTTTGAATTCTCGGATGTTGGTCCACCATGATTGGTTGAGCCCATAAAATTAAAACAAATTTTCTAAATTTTGTCCATACCATGGATGTTTGAAAAAAGTTATTTTTTCTTTGACTAAGAGCTTTTTGTTTTATATACTTAAGAAGTTATACATTATCCTGCGGGTCATGCATTGCTAAAAATTTGGCGCGTGATGAGCGGTGATACTAGATTATTAAACAAAATATTCAATTAACTAAAATACTATTCTATGAAATTTTTTAAAAAAATATTCGGGTCCAATGAAAGAGAAGTAAAAAAATTGCAACCGATGGTTGAAAAGATTAACGCATTGGAAGAATCCGTTAGCAAGCTTTCGGATGAAGAATTAAAAAATAAAACTCCCCAATTCAAAGAACGTATTAAGAAAGGAGAAAAACTTAATGATTTACTTCCTGAAGCTTTTGCAGTTGTGCGAGAAGCTTCTAAAAGAATTACAGGAGAGAGGCATTATGATGTTCAGCTTTTAGGGGGGATTGTTCTGCATAGCGGGAAAATTGCTGAAATGAAAACTGGTGAAGGAAAAACTTTAACTTCAACTTTGCCTATTTATCTAAACGCGCTTGAGGGAAGAGGCGTACATGTCGTAACTGTTAATGATTACTTGGCCAGGAGAGATTGCAATTGGATGGGATCAATTTTTAGTTTCTTGGGAATCTCCACGGCGTGTATCATGCACAATGTTTCTTATTTGTATGAACCTAAAAAAATAGACTCTGATGAAGTAAGTATTGAGACGGAAAATCTAAAAGAAGTTTCTCGTAAAGATGCATACAATGCTGATATAACCTATGGAACTAACAATGAGTTCGGTTTTGATTATTTGCGCGATAATATGGCCAGTCGCCTGGAGGATATGAATCAGCGAAAACTTCATTACGCGATTGTGGATGAAGTAGACTCAATTTTAATTGATGAGGCCCGGACTCCTTTGATAATTTCTGCTCCCGACACGGAATCTACCAAGCTTTATCAACAATTCGCCCAGATTATCCCGCGTTTAAAAATAGAAGAAGACTACAAGGTGGATGAAAAAGAAAGACACGTTTCTTTGACGGAGGCGGGAATTTCTAAGGTAGAAAAGTTTTTGAATATTGATAATCTTTATGAGCCTGGAAAAATAACGTATGTGCATCACCTCGAACAATCCCTTAAGGCGGAAGTTTTATTTAAACGCGAGAAGGACTATATCGTTAAAGACGGCCAGGTGATAATCGTAGATGATTTTACGGGTCGTTTGATGGAAGGACGTCGTTATAGTGAAGGACTTCATCAAGCCATTGAAGCCAAAGAAGGTGTGGCGGTCCAAAGAGAGTCCCGTACGCTTGCTACGATTACTTTTCAAAATTATTTTAGAATTTATAAAAAATTAGCCGGTATGACTGGAACCGCCCTAACTAGTGCTGAAGAATTCGCCAAAGTATATAAACTGGATGTAATGGAAATCCCGACTCATAAAAAAATGATGCGCAAAGATTTGGCTGATATTATTTATAAAACCGAAAAAGGAAAATTCGATGCTATTGCCAGAGATATAAAAAAAATATCTGAAAAGGGTCAGCCGATTTTAGTGGGAACAATCGCAATCGAAAAATCCGAATATCTGAGCAATTTATTAAATAAAGAAGGAATCAAGCACGAAGTTCTCAACGCTAAACAGCACGAAAGAGAAGCAGGAATCATCGCCGACGCTGGAAAGCGTGGCTCCATTACTATTGCTACCAATATGGCTGGACGTGGAACCGATATTAAATTGGGAGAAGGCGTAAGAGAATTGGGTGGATTGGTGATAATCGGTTCAGAGAGACATGAGGCACGCCGAATTGATAATCAGCTAAGAGGTCGCGCCGGTCGCCAGGGAGATCCGGGAGTGAGTCAGTTTTATGTGTCTTTGGAAGATGAGTTAATGCGCAGATTCGGAGGAGACAAAATGAAAAATATAATGGACAAATTGAAACTACCCGAAGATCAGCCCATTCAAAATGCGATTATTTCAAAAACTATCGAGTCTGCTCAGTCAAAAATTGAAGGCTTTAACTTTGATATCCGTAAACATGTTTTGGATTATGATGATGTGATGAATAAGCAAAGAGAAGTTATTTACAAAAAAAGACAAGAAATACTGGAAGATAAAAACACCAAAGATGTTTTGCTTAAAATGATTTTTGATGAGATTAAAAAAATAATTTCAGTTCTAAGAGGTACTGAAGGGGAAGGTTGGGATACGGAAAAAATATTTTCTGAATTAAATAATATTACTTCGCTAAATGAAGGGGCCAAGAAAAGAATTGTTGAAATTTCTCAAGATAAGACAAAAAATGAATCTGTTAAAATTACCAGTTGCATAGAGTTCGTTTTTGGGGAATTTAAAAAGAATCTGGGAGCCAAGGAGATAGAAATAGGGGAGACTAATATGAACGTGGTGAGAAAAATGGTTATGCTTCAAACGATCGATTCTCTTTGGATGAATCATTTGGATGAAATTGATTATTTGCGTCAAGGAATCGGTCTAAGAGGATATGGACAGAGAGATCCACTAATAGAATATAAAAAAGAATCCTATAATTTATTTACTCTTTTGATGGATAATATTCGCTCTAGCATAGTTAATACTATATTTAAAATTGCTCCAGCACCGACTGCTGAAATAAAAGAGGACCAAAGTTTGCAAAAAATGAATAATCTTAGTTTTTCGGGAGCTAGCGATGAAATTGAGCAATTTGGTGCAATTAAAAAAATGAGGGATAACGCTAGCTATAATCACGCTGGTGGCGATGATGCCCCTAAGCAAAAACCCATCATCAACACAAACACGGTCGGCCGCAACGATCCTTGCTCATGTGGAAGCGGGAAGAAGTATAAGAAGTGTTGTGGGAAATAATTTATTATGAACACAATAACTTTTCCAAAAAATGAATGGGACGATATAAAATTAAGGCTTAAAAATAAGAAGACTGTTTGTACGCTGCGAGTTGATGATGAGTATGGAAAATATAAAACTGGCGATGTTTTAAAAACCGAGTGGGATTTAAATGTGAAAATTATATCAGTCAATAAAGTAAGCGGCGGTATTGATGGATTAAAGAAAGATTATGAATTCTTTGATAAGCTAACTGAAGAAATGATTCAAGACTTAACTAGCTATGAAAAGATAGAAATTATTACTCTTGAGGCTGCATAAATTAATTCAAAAATATACCGTTAAGTTGTTGCATTGCTAGGGCTTAATTATAAAACCTGGCTTGAAAGCTGGGTTTTTTAATATTGTATGTTCACATGTTAATATGCTAACGTGCCATATTGCTCTTGACTTTTTGCCTTAAATAGTGTATAGTTAAAAGTTAATTTGTTAATTATTTTTTTGTACACATTTATGGGTAAAAAGCTTATTATTGGCTTAGTTTTAATAATTTTAGGGGGAATTTTTGCTGCCTCGTTGGTTAATGGAAAAGACTTGGATAGGGAGCAAAAATACTATGATAGTACAAGAGACGCTGAAATAGGGGTCACTTTCTACAAAAAAGTAGCTTATATGACGGGAGAAAATTTTGGTCCTAAAATTAAGCTTTCTCTGGATTCGAAAGATGTTTATAAAAATGAAAAAAATAATTTAACTCTTTTAGAAAAAGATGACGAGGTTATTATTTTTATTGGAAAGAAAAAAGTTTTTGAGGGTAACTTGCAAAAAGATAATAGCTATAAAAATAGATTAGCCTCAACTTTAACGGAAAAAGTTTGGCTCTGGGAAAATTTAATAATTGGGGATGACAATCTTTTGAAACCTTTTGATCCTAAAAACTTTAATCTTTCTTTTTCTAAAGATGGTAAAATTTTAGCTACTACCAATTGCGCTAATTTTGAGGGAACATATGTTTTAAATAAAAATAGTTTAATCATCTCAAGCCTTACTCAAACTAAAAATATTTGTTCTAATAAGGAAGGAGAAAGATTTATCCAAATCTTGGGCGAGGTTAACTCTGTGGCCTTGGATAATGAAAATAATCTGGTTTTATTTCTAAAAAATAATTCAGGCTCAATGTCTTTTGAAAAAAAATAAACACTGCTCAATCGGAAAATTTAAAAAACCTAATTGTCAAAATTAGGTTTTTTGTTTTATTAAAATAAAATTGGGCCCGCCTTGCGCAATGCGCAAAGCGGGTGAACGGGCGGAGTGGGGTCATTTCTTTATAAAAATCGGGACGCTTTTAAAGGGGTTCCTGCTGGCCACATATAAAGCGCTAATTGCCATTGATGCTTTGTTGAGCTTCTTGATAAAAAAACCCCATAGCTTCATTGCATTGTCTTATGGGCACAGTTTCATGCCCAAAAATAGTTCTACGATTATTAGCCATGTCTTCTCTCCTTATTTTAAAAAAGAATTGTATTAACTCGCCAAAATTATTATATAAACATTGATATTGCTAGTCAAATAAAATATCCTCGCCGTATGCGATGATACAAAGCGAGGAAGAGGATGGAGGCGAGAGAGTAAAAAAGTCTTCTCTCTAAAAATAATCTTAATATGATTAGTACTGACTCATAGTAAGAGTGATAATTTATTTTTAACTCACGTTGGAGTTTTTGATAAAGAATCAGTGCTTCCATTCCTATTGGAATTATATAATTAACTGTAAATAGAGTCAATTTTAATTCTTTAATTTAAAACAACCTGATAGTTTATTGGCTATCAGGTCGCGGGACGAAACAATATTTCAGAGCTTGATATTTATGGTACTATTTATGACGGAGATATTCAGTGAATCTCCTTCAAATCTTTCCAAAAATGATAATGTGGCGGGCGAAAGTCCTTCTTTTCGCTGGGAGAGATAAAAATAACAAATATGAGACACATCTTTTATATAAATCATAATGCTCAAGAGCAAATGTTCCGCCAAATGGTCATTTTCGTCTAGGAAAATTTTTCCAATCTCGCTTACGGCCATTCCTCTGGTTATTTGCCATTTGGGTATGAAAACGATGTTGCCGTCACTGTCTTTATAGTTTCTTCTATTTTCTATTATTGTGAGTAGGTGCGACAGGCTCAGGCTGGTGATTCTTTTATGATTATATGTCATTTTCTCTCCTCCCCATCATTATATTTTGTTGCGATTGATATGATGAACTATTCTACTTGCCCACAAATAATATAATAACAAAACTGCGGTTGTCAATTTTATGTGAAAGAAAGAAGAAATGCGAGCGTATTATAGATAAATAAATAGAATCTTTTAATTTTGGCAATTTATATCCACTTTTTTGAGAATTTAGTTATTTGAAAATATCATAAATTAATAATTTTAAAAGATTAAAAAATAATTTATTTAAAAATTATATGAATACAATAAAAGAATTTTTTAATAATAAAAATAATATCTTAATAAGTCTCGTTTTGTTTTTATTGCCGATGCTTTTTTCTTCCTTGGGATATAATCGCCTGAGCAAGGTCTTATACTTGGTGGCAGGGTACCTCACCAAAAGATTAAGTAAACGTTAATGATTGGGAGAAATAAATCGAGATTATTTGGCTTTTTAATCGTTGGAGCTTTTCTTTTTTTATCATTATTAATTTTTCAAAATAATTCATCCACTAACAATAATTATATGAAAAATTCAAGTAATAAAATCGGAACAAAAACAGCCATATTCGCAGGCGGATGTTTTTGGTGTGTTGAGGCAGATTTTGAAAAACTTAAAGGAATTTCCAATGTAATTTCGGGATATTCTGGTGGGCACACTTCAAATCCTAATTATCAAAATTATGCTCAAGGAGGTCATCGGGAAGTAGTGGAGGTAACCTATGATCCCAAGGAAACTACTTATAGGAATTTAGTTGAGCACATTATTCTTTATAGCGACCCAACTGATGCGGGCGGTTCTTTTGGCGATAGAGGAGTTCAATATGCGCCAGCTATTTATTATGAAAATGAAGAGGAAAAAAATATCGCTCACATGGTCATTGATGAAGTTAATGCAAAGAAAATTTATGATAAGTCGATAGTAATAAGTGTTTTGCCACGTATGGAATTTTGGCCAGCTGAGGAATATCATCAAGATTATTACAAAAATAATCCTATTCGCTACAATATTTACAAAAAAGCATCTGGCAGAGAATCTTTTGTTAAAAAACATAATCAAAAAGCTTCCGAAAAGGGAATATTTTCTCAAGACACATTGCCCGTAGCAATGCCTGAGAATTTAGATTTTAAGGATTATCAGAAACCTCCAAAAGAGATTCTTCAAAAAAAATTAACTCCCTTGGAATATGAAGTTACCCAAGAAAAAGGCACTGAGAAGCCTTTTGAAAATGAATATAATGCAAATAAAGCGGAAGGTATTTATGTCGACAGGATTTCGGGTGAAGTGCTTTTTTCTTCGCGGGACAAGTACGACTCTGGCACCGGCTGGCCTTCTTTTACTCAACCTGTCTTAAGTGAAAACGTGACTTTGCATAAAGACAAGAAACTTTTATCCAACCGTATCGAAGTTCGCTCCCGTTACGGAGATTCTCATTTGGGTCATATTTTTGATGATGGTCCCAAAGATAAAGGCGGAAAACGTTATTGTATGAATTCAGCCTCTTTGCTTTTTATCCCCAAGGAAGAAATGGAAATGAAGGGTTACGGAAAATATCTTTATTTGTTTAAATAAAATTTCTAAAATGGTATAATTAGAAAAATAAAAAAGTTTATGCAAAATTAATAATATGTATTATCTTTATATCCTTGAATGTGCAGATAAAACTCTCTACACTGGAATTACCACTAATTTGGAGCGCAGAGTCGTTGAACATAATAGCAGTAAATTGGGAGCAAAATATACCGCTTCAAGACGGCCGGTCAAACTAATTTTTTCTAAAAAATTTAAAGATAGATCAGATGCATCAATAGAAGAAGCGCGCATTAAAAAATTAAACAGAATTCAAAAATTAGAATTGATAAAAAATATTTGATTGTAATCATGCTTGTTGCTGGGCACTGCGTAAAGTATTTGGCGAATTGAGTATTGCACACAGTTAAAGTTCATACTCCACAGGGAATCAGCATATTGCCAATCTTTAAAATATACACTATAATCGGGAATATGAGTATTCAAAATAAAATTAGGTTGAAATTTGCGTTAGTCATTCTTCTAACCATCACTTCAATAACAATAGCTTATCCGAAAACGGTGAAATTTATACCGCCAGTTTTCGAATTTGTTAATAAAGCTAAAATTAATTTAGGTTTGGATTTGCAAGGAGGCTACAGATTGGAATATGAGGTTGATACTTCTAAGGTAGAAGAGGATAAGAAGGAGGATGCAGTTCAAGCTGCTCAAGATGTTTTGGAGAGAAAAGTAAATGCTACCGGAACCAGTGAGGCTTTAATACAAACAGTGGCTGGCACTCCTCCTAGAATAATTATCGAATATCCAGGAGCAAAAAGCGCTGAAGATTTAAAAAGTTTAATTAAGGAAACCCCTTATTTGATTTTCAAAGAAGAAAAGAACGAAGAGGAACAAAAAGCAGAAAAACAAAAATTTAATGAATTACTTGCTCCAAATAACGAGAAGTCTCGTCAATCTGCGGCAGAAACTTTGCAAAAAATTAAAGAAGGCGGGGATTTCAATGCTTTGGCAAAAGAATTTAACCAAGATCCTGGTTCAAAAGATAAAGACGGTGTTTTGGATTTTGTAAAAAAAGGTGATTTGGTCCCTCAATTTGACGAAGCTTTATTTAATGGAAATCTAAAAAATGGAGAATATTATCCGGAATTGGTAGAAACTGATTATGGTTGGCATATTATCAAAAAACTCGAAGAAAAAGGTGAGGGAGAGAATAGGGAGATTAAAGCTCAACATATTTTACTTTCCAAGCAAACGGCTGAAATGTATCGAGATTATTGGATTTATAAAGATACTGAATTGACAGGGAAGAATCTAAAAGATACAGCTGTTGTGTTTACTGATCAAGGAGTGTCTGAACCGCAAGTACAGTTAAAATTTGATGGTGATGGAGCGAGGATTTTTGCCGAAATTACAAAGAGAAACATGGGGAAACAAGTAGCAATTTATTTGGATGATGAAATAATTAGCGCTCCAACAGTTCAAGCGGAAATAACGGCTGGAGAAGCGGTGATTACCGGAAACTTTACCGTTGATGAGGCGAAGGAGCTAAAAAGAAGATTAAATGAAGGAGCTCTTCCTGTGCCGATAAAATTAGTTTCTCAGCAAAGCATAGGCGCATCTTTAGGAAAAGTTTCTTTGGAAAAAAGTTTGAAAGCAGGGGTGGCGGGACTGGCAATTGTGGGAATTTTTATGATTTTATATTATAGATTTTTTGGATTTATCGCGACCATTGCACTTTTTATTTATTCAGCTATGATGATTAGCGTTTTTAAACTTTCAGGAGTGGTTTCTGATTGGCCCATAACTTTAACTCTTTCAGGAATTGCCGGGTTCATCCTTTCTATTGGAATGGCGGTGGATGCCAATGTTTTAATTTTTGAAAGAATCAAAGAGGAATTAAGAGATGGACGCAATTTAGGGAGCGCTATCAATGAGGGATTTCGCAGGGCTTGGTCTAGTATCCGAGATGGAAATTATTCTACTATAATTACTTCGATGATTTTAATTTGGGTAGGAACAGGATTTGTGAAAGGCTTTGCGGTAATATTGACAATCGGAGTTGTTTTGTCCATGTTTACCGCTATTGTATTGGTAAAAATAATACTGCAAGCTATCGTGGGAGAATGGATATCCAAGAGACTTTGGTTAGTAGTAAGAAAAAAATAATTTTAAAATAATGATAAACATAATTGGGAAAAGAAAATATACATATATCGTTTCAAGCATATTGGTAGTCGCTAGTGTTTTTATTTTATTTTTTTGGGGATTAAAATTGGGAATCGATTTTAAAGGCGGGACATTGATGGAGGTTAANNCAGGATAATGTAGTTATCTTAAGGTATATCGGCTCGGATGAAGATCTTAATCAAAAGGTAGTTGAAAAACTTAATGAATTTGAAGGTAACGTGGAGATGCTTCGAGTAGATTTTATTGGGGCATCAATTTCTAAACAATTAAAGCAAAATGCTATTCTTGCAATTATTTTAGCTATTATAGGAATCGCTCTTTATATCGCCTGGTCATTTAGAAAAATATCCCACCCGATTGCCTCTTGGCAATATGGAATTGGGGCGATTATTGCTTTGGCTCATGACATTATAATTACCTTGGGAATTTTTGTTTTATTGGGAAAATTTTTCAATGTTGAGATAGAGGCTTCATTTGTAGCCGCCCTGCTTACTATCTTGGGTTATTCAGTAAATGACACTATTGTAGTTTATGACAGAATAAGGGAAAATTTGATTAAATCCGACAGAAAAGAAGGCTTTGAATCAATAGTTAATAAATCCATTATTGAAACCATTGCTCGCTCTATAAATACCTCTTTAACTGTGGTGATTGTACTTGTAACCATTGTATTGTTTGGAGGAGAATCAATTAAATATTTTTCTTTGGCAATTTTAATCGGGGTGTTGGTGGGAACTTATTCTTCAATATTTGTGGCTTCGGCTTTAATGGTAAGTAATTACAATATCGAATATAAAAGAAAATAGTAAAAAACAAACAATCTGCCTGGTGTGGATTGTTTTTTTGCGGCGTAATAAATAAATTTTTAATCAATTTTAAAAAAATAATATATGAATGAAGAAATCGTAATTGTTTCCTTGGGTGGATCGCTAATTTTTCCAGAAAAAATAAATGCTCAATTTATTATTAAGTTTAAAGAGGCGATTGAAGAGGAAATTGCCAAGGGCTATCGTTTTGTAATTATTACCGGAGGGGGGAGAATTGCTCGGACCTATATTCAGGCGGCTGAAGAAATGGGTTGCATCGATAATGAAGAGAAGGATTGGTTGGGAGTACATGCCACCAGAATGAATGCTCATTTTATTAAAACAGTTTTTAAGGAATATGCCCATCCTCGCATAAATAAAAATCCTCGCACCAAAGAAGACCTTAGTGCACATTTTGCCAATGACGAAAAGATTATGGTGGCGGCTGGATGGCGTCCAGGCTGGTCAACAGATTATGTGGCCACTATCTTAGCCGAAAGATTTAAAGCCAAAAAATTAATCAATCTTTCCAATATTACCTATCTTTGCGATAAAGATCCCAATAAATTTAGCGATGCCAAAAAAATAGAAGAAATTTCCTGGATTGATTTTAGAAAAATGGTGGGGGATAGCTGGGATCCNNCATTGAAGGAGAAAAGTTCGAAGGGAGCCTTATTAAATAAAAATTCAAAGTTAAAAGTTGAGTGGGAATAATTTTAAAATCCGTAAGATGACCTTTGAATTAATAAAATATTTTTAATAAATAAAAAATCCCAGCGAGAACCTTAGATTCTGCTGGGATTTGTGCTCTAGTTAAGAATATTTTCAATTTCTTTTAGCGCTTTTAATTTCTCGATATTTCTATCAAATGAAGAAGTTTTGTTTTCCAGAAGTGACTTAAAAATTCCAGTTATCTTTCCTTTATAGGGATAAACAGTTGTTTCAAATATTCCTTTTGGTGAATATATTTTATTCCCATCATCAATCTTAGTGATAATGTATGGAAAGATAAAAAAACAAAAAGAAATAGCTCCTTCTGTAGTCGGATAAGTACTAGAAACTACCAATTGCGGATATGGATAACCGTCTTTTACTACAGCTAAAAATAAGTCTTCTGCGCGTATTTCTTCCAAAAGAGAATTCAAATTTTCTATTTCCCTTTTTGCCATTTTAAAAATCACCTCCTTTTTTGCATTGTGGAATTTGTTTAAAAAGGAACTAGCAATAATATACTTTACTGCTTCTTAATATTAAACGCAAACGATTCTTTGTCAAGTTCTTTCGTTTCTTCGATTTGATCTTTAACAGAATTATCTAGTGTTGCTAAGACATTTTTTAGGGCAGTTGTGTTTACTTTATTTATCGCATCCCATTTATCCAAGGGCTCTAATATTTCTCTAAGCTTATTTTCATTATATTTATAAGTTTTTTTGAGAGTTCTGGCGATGATGCCGTTTTCAGAAAAAACTCTTTCTACGCCCTCCTGGTTCATGTATTCAGCTACAGTATTTTGAAGCTTGGCTATTTTGGTACGAATGTGCTTGGCATCATCTTTGGCCTTTATATATTCTTCTATGGCTTCATTTACTTCTTTTGTATCAATTTTCCTTTCTTCTTTAAATTTGTGTCGCCACATCGGACAGTTGTTTTGAAAATCACACCAATCGCAAAGAGGATTAATAACGGGCTCGAACTCGCTTTCACCGATTTTCTCAATTACTTCTAAAAATTTATTTTCGATATTTTTCAAATCTTCTTCGGTACGCGTGGAAGTTAATTTTGCGCCATGTTTTACGAAATATAAACTAACCTTTAGTTTATCCAGATTTTTTCTTTCTTCCGGATATCTGTCCAAAAAAGCTTGCAAATAAATAGTTAACTGCACGTCATTGTCCACCTTTTCCTGAGAGGGCATTTTTTTTGCTGTTTTGTAATCGATAATTTCATAGCCATCTTCCGTTCTGTCAATTCTATCGACAATTCCATTTACCACATGATCGCCCAATTTTATTTGAAAAGAGCTTTCCAGAGCTACAATGTTGATTTTTGAAATATCATTATCATTATAATAACGACGAATAATATCCACTCCTTGAGAAAAAGCGGCTCGTTCCTCCAGCTCGTCAGCAAAAACATCTCCATTCCAATTTTTCGAAAAATGATCCAAGGCCTGCTCCATGCTGGGCGCTAAAATGGCGGGAGTGTGAATGAAGTTTAGGGTGGAGTGAATTAACGTTCCAAAAACAGCCTCCTTGGATTTAGGAGTCTTAATTTTATCAATATATTGAAACTTATATTTAAGCGGACAAATTTGATAAGAGTTGAGAGCCGAATAAGAAATACGCATAATAGCAATAAATATATTTAATAAATTATAATTTACATAAGTATACCAGAAAAATGCTAAAATAGAAATGTTAATGACAGTAGCTATTTAGTCTTTTTTAAAACTAACCTTTTTGTCGTCTCTGCGAGTAATTTATGTACTCAGAAATTGCGTGGCAGTCCAGGATTATATTTCAAAATGCATTTCTGGATTGCTTCGGAGTACCTCGCAAAGACAGAAAGTTTTATTTTATTCTCGGATAAGGCCGAGTAGTTCCTAATGGCAGTATGATAATAGCTTGATTTTTTAGATAAAAAGAGTAAGATAAAAAAAGTTTAGTTTTTATTAATTTGGTAAAAATCAAGCTAAGGAGGAAAGAGATCTATGAGTTTGAATACTAATCCGCTTCTTACAGTTCAACTTTTGAGAGAGGGCAGGTTCCCTCAAAAAGAAGCCGAAAAAGAAGTTGCCGATTTGATGTCGGAAATATCTTCGGGAATTTATTCTCTTGAAGATTTGGGCTTAAAAAACATGCAGGAACTTGAAGAGTTGTGCCAAAAATCAAGCAGAAGTAAAACGTTTCATTAAGACTGGTTAATCTAAAATTTATTTCCACGGGAGCTTTTATGAGAAAATCTAAATCGACAAGACGAGGCAGAGATTTCAAAAAATTGATTGAACCCATAAGAAACAAACTGACCAGTGCAGATTTAATCAGGAAAATCTTCAAAAAACATCAAAGAGATCAGAGTGGCAATTTTTTGTTTAGTTGCCCAAAGAATGAAGGGCGGTTTTGCGTGCTGGATGTTGCTTGCGGCAAGTTCCATTGCCAATGCGGACATTCTGGTAGGGGAGATATTTTTTCTTTTGCGATGCATTATTTCGATCTGCCTTTTGGAAAGACAGTGTCAAAGCTTGCAGGCCTAACTGCTACATTCACTGCTGGACAAAAAAGAAAACTGAGATCTAAAAACCTCAGAAAAAGAAAACCTGCTGGTGTTGGCATGGTTTCTTCATATTAATCCTAGTTCTTTGGTCAAAGCGCTTGTTGTGTAAATTTTGCAACAAGCGCTTTCTTTATTTTTAATAAAATATATATTGACATATTTTTTGCGCGGGAGTATCATTGATTGGTGTGAAGATCTTTAATTTTTTGAATAAACATAAAAAGAATATTGAAAGTCTTTTTGTTTTTTAAGAAAAATTTTTATCTTCGCTTTTTTTCAAGAGCCTACTAGGGCTTTTTATAATTTTTAATTTTTTCAAAAAATATGAAAAAAAGAATCAAAAACCAAGGAGCCAAAATGTTAATTCAAGGATCAGTAGTTTTCTTTTTATACTACGCCCTTATGACAAAGCAAGAAGTAATAATTAATGAATTTTCTCATCCTGATTTTTTTAAAACAGTTTTAATCATAGGTATCGCTTTCTTGTTTTCCTTTGTGCATGGTAAATTTACTCATAATTTCTGGGATGTATTGGGATTTGAGGCATCAAAAAAATATCAAAAATAAAATATAATTAAAAAAAATATGAATGATTTAGTATTGGAAGCAAGCAATTTTATTGATTTAAATGTCGCGGAAATAATTTATTTATTTGTAGTTGGTTTTGTGGGAGGGTTAGTGAGCGGTTTTATCGGATCGGGTGGCGCCTTTGTCTTGACTCCTGCTATGATGGGGATTGGAGTACCTGCTCTTGTGGCAGTAGCAAGTAATATGTGCCATAAATTTCCCAAAGCCCTAGTGGGAGCTTTAAAAAGAGCAAAATACGGTCAAGTTGATTATAAGCTCGGGATAGTAGTTGGAATTTCTGCAGAAGCCGGAGTTTTATATGGGGCACATATTCAAGAAAGTATCAAAGCTACATTTGGGGAAGCAGGTTCAAATTTGTATGTTAGCGCCGCTTTCGTATTAGTATTGGCAATTGTGGGAGGATTCGTTATGCGAGATGCTATAAAAACTTATAGAAATGGGACTATTGATGAAAAAGAAGTTAAAACAAAATTAGCTCAATGGATTCAAACAATTAATATTCCTGGTACCATGGTTTATTTTAAGAGCATAGATGCCAAAATTTCCGTTTTGTTTACAATTCCACTGGGTTTTGCCACCGGACTTTTGGCTGCTACAATTGCGGTTGGGGGATTTGTGGGCGTACCATCAATGATTTATGTTATGGGTGTTCCTAGTTTGATGGCTTCAGCTACTGAATTGGTTGTAGCTTTTGTAATGGGATTGGGAGGCTCTATAAAATATGCCTTACACGGATTGGTGGATATAAGATTAGCGATGATTATTTTAGCCGGCTCTTTATTTGGAATTCAGTTGGGAGCAATAGGCACAACCTACGTAAAGCCTTTTATGATAAAAGTTGTGATGGGAAGTATTATGATCATTGTTCTTTTAAGCCGATTGCTTATGGTGCCGGTTTATATGTCTCAACTAGATATATTCTTTGATTTGACAGAAAAAACAAGCAGCTTATTGAGTAAGACAAGCTTTGCAATTATGATTTTTGCGCTGGCAGTGGGAGCATTTATAGTTCTATTTTCGATTTGGAAAGGAAAAAAGGAAGAAGAAGCCACTAATTAAAATGCAAAAAATAATTCACCGTATTTGTCTTTATCCTGACAAATACGGTGTTTTTAAATCAATTGGCAAAAAAATAAAAAATAAGCTATAATCTATTTGGAGAAGCTTTCAGAATGGACCAGCGAAAAATTGAAACCCACCTGAAATTCAGGGAAAAAATTTATTTTTTCCGATACTTTTTTCAAGGGATTCACGCGTTTGTCCTGCATTGAGAGCTTTTTCCGCTAAAGAAAGGCTATAAAGTTGAGACTTATGGACGATGGAAAATTAAAAGATTTTATCTTAAAAAATAAAATCCCTGCTTATCGCTTAGGGCAAATTCAAAAAGCAATTTTTTTGGAGGCACAGCCTTCTTTTTTAAATATTTCTAATTTACCGCTGGAGTTAAGAAATGTCTTAGAAAAAGAAATAGCTATATTGCCTTTTGAAATCAACACTATTTTGGTTTCCAAAGATAATCGTGCTATTAAGGCTCTCTTAACTCTCAAGGATGGAAATTTAATTGAGACTGTTTTGATTTCCCCCAAACCAGGCGTTTGGTCAGCTTGCATTTCTTCTCAAGTTGGTTGCGCCCTAGGTTGCCTTTTTTGCGCCACAGGCAGGGGTGGATTTAAAAGAAATTTGACTGTTGATGAAATTACCAGTCAGGTTTTATTTTGGCGACAATATATCAAAAGCGATTTAAAACTTAAGGATGAAAATTTAAAATTTGAAAATATTGTTTACATGGGAATGGGAGAGCCATTTTTAAATTGGGAAAACGTCAAGAAAAGCATTCATGAACTTATTGATCCGAAATTATTCGGCTTTAGAAATCGAAGCATTTCTGTCTCCACAGCTGGAGTGGTGGATAAAATAGAAGATTTTAGTAGATCTTTTCCACAAGCCAATCTCGCTATTTCTTTGCACTTTGCTGATAATGCCAAGCGTAATGAATTTATGAAAGTTAATAAACTGCACGACTTAGATAAGCTCAAAGAAGCCCTACAAAATTATTTAGCCAGAAGCAACAGAAGAATATTTATTGAATATATTTTAATGGATAGGGTTAACGATTCTCGAGAAGACGCCTTAAAATTAGCGAGATTTTTAAAAGGAATAAACAATGATAAAATGCTTCATGTTAATTTAATTCGCTATAACTCTATCGGCTTTGGGTTGAACCCATCTTCCCCAGAAACTACTCAAAAATTCAAAGACGCGCTTAAAAAAGAAGGGGTAACGGTTACTATTCGCAAAAGTCTTGGTTCTGACATTAGCGGGGCTTGTGGGCAATTGGCAGGAGAATAATATTAAATATCATCAAATAAAGAGTAGAGACGCCGATTTATCGCGTCTCTTTAGTACATGAATATCTAAATTTAGACGCGATGAATCGCGTCCTTACAAATATTTGACTATTTCCGCAAAAGTTGTATAGTTAATTTTATCGCAGTTCTTTAGGGGTGCTTTGAAGGGATTTAAAAACCTACCTTTCAGGAGGGTATATGTACAAGGAAGTAACCGAGGAACTCATCAGGAAAAAAGTGGCAGAAACATTGAAAGAAAGGGATCACTGGAAAAGAATTTGCCTTTTGATTCTTCTTTTGCTTAAGCCCGGCAAGTTGGCGTCAAGGTATTTCATCTACGATAAAATCCAGGAATGGGAACTTTGGAACTTGCTCTATGACAAAGGAATCGAAGATACAGTCACACGCAAAGAAGAAGCCCTAACGGCAATATCCAGAACTCTACAAAATTTGTTCCTGAATAGATTCCTTAAAAAGGAGGACCTAGGAAGACAATCCTTGCCGCAAAAAGAATTTGAGAAAATTTGCGCAAAAAGGGTTTTGGGCAGGCCGGAGGAGCGAAAGATTAAGCCCAATCAAAAATGGCTACAATCAGCTTTTAAACTGTCTCCTATTGGTAGAAGATTAGCGAGGGGAATCCTTTTTCCTTCCAGAAAAAAAACATCTTCTAAGTTACCTAGGGCATATAAAAAAGGAGGAAATCATACACCAAACGCTCGCGCCTAAAGTGTGGGCGCAGAATTATTCTTACAGGAGCTAGTCTAAGCTGACTTGCTCCTGTTTTTTTAATAAATTTTACAAGTTAGATTTAGGCATAACTAGAGCTATTGAATATTTTAATAAAAACGGTATAATTTTGAGGAGTTCTTTGTTTATATAAAACTTTAAAGGGAGATTTTGCACATGTCTGAATTAGAGTTAGCGGTAAAAGGAAAAGTCCAAAATCTTTATGTCAGTTACAAGAGAATTCAATGGGAGAAAATATGTCTTTTAGTTTTGGGACTTCTTCCGATGGGAAAATTTGCGTCCAAAACTTTTGTATATAACAGAATAATCAAATGGCTTCCCTTGGATCCTGAAAACAAAAAATATTCAGAATCTGTATCAAAAGCTTTATATGATCTTAATCAAAAAAGATTAATTATAAAAGAAAATATTGACCTAACCATAATAGGAGGAAGAAAATTCAAAAGATTTTGTGATGCAAATAAAGAAGGAGAGATTATAACTAAGCCACCCAAACAAAGAACCCAATTAGTTTTTCGTCTTCCAAAGGAGGGGGAAAAAGTGAAGATTGGCATACTTCCTCAGAGAATAATCAATAGGGCCAAGTGGCAAAATTTTCACAGGAAAAAATCTTAAGCACACTAATTGTGCAAAAAGTTTGATGGGGTAGTTTGGATAAAAATTCAGGCTACCTTTTTTATTTTGATATAAATTTAGAAAAAACATGTAGTATTTTTTTATGCTTTTAATATTTGACAACATTATAAAAGGTTATTATACTTAAACCATAGTAAAATAGTATGAATAAGATGCTGTCACAATTTAAGTTGTAACGGCATAAATAAATTTATGAAGTTTTCCTCCAAAGCCGAGTATGGCCTGCGAGCCATGGTTTTTCTAGCCAAGGAATATCCCTATCTAAGAAGTATTACTGAGATATCGCTAGAAGAAAATATCTCTGCCAAATATCTTGAGCAGATTTTTATTCAATTAAAAAAGAATGATTTGATAGTGAGCCAAAAAGGTAAAAGTGGGGGATATACGCTTAGTAGAAAACCTGATCAGATAAGTGTAGGAGAGATAGTTGAAACTTTGGAAGGAAAAATAGAGCCTACTAAATGCTATAGTGCTCAATGTGAAAATAGTACTTGCGCCTCCAAAAAAGTTTGGGTAAAATTGAGCCAAGAAATTAAAAAAACTTTAGATAATATAAAATTAAGCGATTTAATATCAAATTNNCCCCAATTGGGGGTTGGACCCCCCTAAAAACCTCTAAGAAAAAAATTATGTTCAAACAAATATATTTAGATTATGCAGCCACTACCCCGACAGATAAAGGTATTTTAGAGAAGATGATGCCATATTTTTCTCAAGATTTTGGTAATCCTTCTTCGGTTCATAATTTGGGCCAACGGGCCATGATGGCCGTGGATGAGAGTAGGGAAAAAGTAGCTAAAATTTTAAAATGTTCTCCTACCGAGATAATTTTTACTTCTGGAGCCACGGAAAGCAATAATTTAGCTATTCGGGGAGCTGTGAGCCATTATTATGCCACTAACGGCAAAAACGCGCCTAAGCCTCATTTTATAAGTTCTACCATTGAGCATCATTGCGTTTTGGACACTCTTAAAAGTTTATTTAAATCGGATTTAATTGAGCTTACTTTTTTGCCTGTAAATAATGAGGGGTTGGTAAATATAGATAAACTTAAAGAGATGATTCAAGAAAATACGATTTTTGTATCCGTCATGTATGTAAATAATGAAATTGGAACGATTCAGCCTATTGAAGAAATAGGAAAATTAATAAAAGAATTAAATTCAATCAGGCAAAATAAAATTATATTTCATACTGATGCGGTTCAGGCTATTAATTATTTAAATTGTGACATTCAAAAATTGGGAGTAGATTTTCTTTCTTTTTCTGCTCATAAATTTTATGGGCCCAAGGGAGCGGGGGTGCTTTATATAAAAAAAGGAACTCCAATTAAAGTTATTCAAACAGGAGGAGCACAAGAATTTAAATTGCGAGCTGGTACTCATAATGTGCCTGCCATAGTTGGATTAGGCGAAGCGATTGAGCAAATAAGAAATAATAATTTTGAAAAAATCGAAGAACTAAGAGACTATTTAGTCGAAAGAATTTTAAAAGAAATTCCAGCTTCATATTTAAATGGCCATAGAGAAAAACGTTCTCCTAACAATGCTAATTTCAGATTTGATAATATAGAGGGAGAGGGATTACTCCTATCTCTAGACATGGAAGGAGTTTACGCCTCTACCGGCTCCGCGTGCTCCTCTGGCTCTCTTGATCCGTCCCATGTTCTTTTAGCTCTGGGGCTTAAACATGAACAAGCTCATGGAAGTTTGCGGTTGACGTTAGGAAAGCATACCACCAAAGAAGATATTGATTTTACAATTGATAAAATAAAAGAAATTGTGGCTCGTCTTAGGGAAATTTCAGGCAATGTCTTAAAAGAATTCGATCCTAAAAAATAAATTTATAAAGAAAGTAAAANNAATTACAAATTTACAAATGGAAAACAAATCTTGATTTCAGGAAATTTGTAAACTTGCGGTAAGATAAAATTATGTGGAAAAAATTATCTTCAAAAGTAATATTTGAGCATCCCCGACTTAGTTTAGTAGAGGATGAAGTATTATTGCCCAATGGCACAAAAACAACTTACTTAAAATACAAAGATGATGGCTCATGTGCAGCGACTTTAATTGTGAAAAATACTGAGGGAAAAATACTTCTCCAAAAAGAATATTCTTACCCAATAGGTGAAAAAATATTTCAACTTCCAGGAGGGCATATTCCGGCGGGAGAAAAAATAGAAAATGGAGCAAACAGGGAATTAATGGAAGAGGCTAAATTAAAATCCAATAATCTTAAATTATTAGGGAGTTATTTAGCAAATAATAGGCGAAGTGTTATCAAAATGCATGTATTCTTGGCCACTGATTTGGAAAAGAAACAGCTCCCATCTGATATCGAAGAAGAGTTTGAAGATTTCTGGCTCTCAGAAAGTGAAATTGATAAATTAATTCGGGAAAACAAAATTATAAATGCTAATGCGCTTGCTGCCTGGGCGATTTATAAAAATACTAAAGAAATAAATTAATAAAAAATATAATCATAAATCAAATATAAATCTACAAATGTAAAATTAGTAAAATGTTTTAATGCTAAAATGTTAATATGTTTTAATGAACTTTATGCAATACTCAAAAAAAGTTTTAGATTATTTTATGAAACCTCGCAATTTGGGAGAAATTCAAAATCCTGATGGAGAATCAACAGTGGGAAATCCAAAGTGCGGAGACATCATGAAAATCTATTTAAAAATTAATAAGAATGAAGCAGGGGAGGAAATAATAGAAGATGTTAGATTCCAAACTCTTGGCTGTGGCGCAGCTATCGCCACAAGTTCAATGGCCACTGAAATGGTTAAGGGGAAAACACTGGATGAAGCTTATAAAATAACCAATCAGCAAGTGGCTGAAGAACTGGGCGGACTCCCTCCTGTAAAAATGCACTGCAGCAATCTAGCGGCTGACGCCATTAGAAAAGCGATTGAGAATTATCGAAAAAAATGACAAGTAATCTTGTCATCCTGAACTTGATTCAGGATCTTCTAATTGTATATGTATTTCGAATTATTTTTTTAATGTTTTTTAAATTACTGGTTGCTAGCTACAAGTTACCAACTAATGTCGATTGCCTAGCGCAAAATCTTTTATAGTGTTAAAATATATTTAAATAAAAATAAAAAATACTTATTTATGCATGATATTGTGATAAATTGGTTTGTTGATTTTCCAAAAAACTGGGCAACCTTTATAATCGCCATGATACCGGTTACAGAGCTCAGAGCATCCATTCCCTTGGCTATTGAGGTTTATAAATTAAATCCTTTTATGGCTTGGCTATATTCAGTTTCCGGAACTTACTTCGCAATGGTATTGATAGTTTTTTTGCTTGATCCAATTTCTAAAGCATTATCTCATCATGTTGGTTTTTTTAATATTTTTTTTAAATGGTTATTTCAGCATACTAAAAAGAAAAACAGTAAAAAAGTAAATAAATATGGATCATGGTCTATTTTTATTTTAGCTGCAATTCCTGTTCCTATATTAGGCGGATTATCCGGAGCAGTGGCTGCCTTTGTCTTTAGGTTTCCAGCCTCTAAATCATTGCCATTATTACTTTTGGGAACTATGCTGTCTGGTGGAATAATTTTATGGCTAACGATTTTCTTGGGTTAAATAAATTTTAATTATAAAAAAATGTTCAATATAAGACCCTTTGAAGAAAAAGATGCTCCTAAAGTGATTGAATTATTAAAAGAATTGACCGATGGTCCGGTTAATTTTGAACCCGGTCTTTTGGTTGATAATATAGCAGTTCGTTGCCGCGTGATTGAAAGCGAGGGTGATATTATCGGATTTGGGGCTTTGGCAATCTATCCTGTACCAACAAGAGGTTTAGTGGGTAAATTGGAAGACATCGTGGTGAGTAGTGTGTATAGAGGCGGGGGACTGGGTAAAAAATTAGTAGAAGATTTAATTGCAGTTGCCAAAAAAGAAAATCTAAAATCAATCAGCTTAACCAGTAATCCCAGCAGGATTGCAGCTAGAAATCTCTATGCCTCTTTGGGATTTATCCCAGCTGAGACAGAGGCTTTTTGGATGAAGCTTTAATTTCTTTTCCTGAAAATATTTACTTACACCCCCCAAAAAGGTGTTTTTAATTAACTTGCCGAATCACTTGCAAATGTTGACTAAATAGGCATTTTGTGCTATATTTAAAAGTGGAGTAATGGGATAGTTTTTTCAAAATTTATCTCTCAGGAGGAGATAAAATGGAATGGCTAGAGAAAGTAGCAATTAAAATAGAAGGGGAAATAAAGTGTGAGAAATGCGGAGGAGTCTTGAGGATCTCAGAAGAACTTAGCAAAGAAAACGACATTGTTTTCATTTGTAGTACTTGCGGCAATAACGACTATTCTTATGGCGTAATATCTGATGAAGAAAAGATGGAATTTGCCAGACAGATGTTCGGAAGAGTCAACGCTCACATTGAGACTAAAGGCGGCCTCTGCAATTAAAAACCATGGGAGAGTGTTTTGTGATTATGGAAAAATTTAAAAGTTTAAATGAGATACCCGCAGCACAATTACAGCCAGGTCAATACCTATTTTTTGCTTCGTTACAAAATTTACAAAAAGGAGTGATAGATGGTGGACTTCTCAAGAAAATAAGAGATAAGGAGGGGAGTCCAATACTCACTGTTTCATCAAGGGGAGAAAGAGTTATCCTTAAGGGAGACATTCAGATATCTCCTGAGGGCTGATAGATAAAATTCGAACCACTTTCTTAAAAAAATTCATTCTTCAATGCTTACTAAAAATGAGCCCGAATGGATATTAAGAAAGTGGTTTCTTTATATATTGAGCATGTCGCACAATATAGATTTTACGACATACCAGGCTTTAAGAAATAAGCCACGCTGGCTTTACTAGTCTTATTTGGTATATCTATGTATATTTGAATATCGGGATTGCTTAGAACTCAATTTTTGAGGTCGTTTTTATAAATAAGCAGTGTTTTGTTTTTATTTTTTAAAAGTTCTACCTAACAACTCCATTATAATTTATTTTTTCAATCTTGTCAACTAGGTTGTTTTTTTCTTTAAAATCTTACGAATTGACTCACTGGACATATCAAATATTCCACCTATTTTATTAAATGTTAATCCTTTATTTCTCAATTCTAAAATTTTAGCGTTTCTTTCACTTTTTAGCTTATCTATCCCCTCTTGTAATTTTTTAATTTTTTTTGTGTAGATATTCATATACATCAATGTATCATAAAACCATAAAAAAGCAAGTGGGTTTGTTTTTATAAAAATTTTTTAGCTCTTTTTGCAAACTCTTTATCATTCCATTGCATATAGGTAAACGATGAACTCGGGTCACAATGGCCTAGGATAGCTTGAACATCTTTAGGATTTCCGCCAAGGTCTAATACCCTATGTGCCTTACCATGACGAAAACTATGAGGGGTTATGTTTTTTTCAATTTTTGCTTTGATGCACAGTGCCTTGATGATTCTTTGAACTGTTCTGGTGGTCATTCTTTTCGTGCATGTTCCATTAGTTATTTTTCCGACAAAAAAAGCTGGTGTTGAATTTAATTTTTTCCTTTGTATCAAAAATTCTCTTACCATAATATGAGTTTCAACACTCCAAAATATCGTTCTCAGTTTGGTGGTTTTTTTGGTTCTTATTGTAGCGTTTGATTTTTTTGGATCGATATCAGATATGTTCATGTCGCATAATTCAGACACTCTAATCCCAGTTTCAAAAAGCAATCTAACAATTATCAACTTCTGAAATTCCCAAAAGTCAGTAGGGTGGATAAAGCTTAAAATAGAACAATATTCTTCAAAGCTTATTGGCTGATGTGAATTAGCTACCGTGCGCGGAACTCTTATTAATTCCGGTGATAAACAATTTACTCCTTGCAGTTTCCAAAAATGAAAATAATTTTTTAAGATTACCATAGATAGTTCTATCGACTTGGGCTGGTAATTATTATCCTCCATCCAATTTTTATATTTTACTATGTCCCCTACTTCGGCATCTTCAATATCCTTGTGAGTGCAATCAACAAACTTATTTAACCATATTCGATAATTCTTACTTGCCCGATTTGTATAGGTTGCTTTCCAATCTAAATAAACATCAATATTTTTACTCATACACAACAAAACCGCTCACCTAGTCCCTTGGCTTGCCGGCACAAGGTTTCAATGAGCGGTTTAATTGTCGCGAGAAAATTTTCTAAAAAAGAAAATTCTCTTGCAATATAAATATACCACAAAAAAGAAAACTTCGCACTTGTCCGGCAAGCATCTCATTTCTGAGAAGGTCTTTTTTAAAAAAGACACAAGTTAAAAGATGAAATTTTAAAAATTACTTAATGTAAAAGAGTATCGGATATTTGTTTTTTTGTCAAATTATTTTTTTGTTACCCTGTGCATAAGTGCAAAAAAATCAACAACATCAACGTTATTTTTTAGTATTGTGTAATAATATAAAAGTGTTATAATATAAGCGTTATTTAATAAACAGGCTGGTCCCCTAATAAAAGCTAGTATCGTACATTAAACTTGTATCAAGTTTTGGCGTAGGTTTTCAAATAGACCATGCGCCATAAGCGCAACACACCGAAAGGTGCTAGCGCCTACGCCAAAACCTGGCACAAGTTTTTTTGTTGGCAACTACATTTTCCTTTTATCGTCATCGGGATTATGTAGGGGCTAACTGGTTGGGTCACTACAAGGTTAATCCGACCAACCTAAAGAAACAAGATGTCAGAGTTAGAATATGAGATCGGATCTTTTTGCTACTTTCCCAAAAGGGAAGATGATAAAAATATCATAGAGGCTCATAAGGATAAAAAAACTCTTCCAGAGGAAGAGTAATTTTTTGAAAAAGTATTTAGAGATTTTCTTTGTGAGGAGATCTCTTTTTACTTTATATAAAATTTTCAATTTTCAAAATTTAGAGTACAAAAAAACTCAAGTAGTATTCAACCGCTTGATTCATCTGTGATTTTATATTCGCTGTAGACATATTTTTATGTTTTGTTTTTATTGACAATGTCCATGGATCCTTTGTCAATATTTAATATACACTTCTAGCGAGCCGTTGTCAAATATCTACCTCTCAGATAAAACAATTTCCACTGTAGTCTTAAATCTCAATAAAATATTACCAGTTATAGCCACATTAGCCAAAATCGTTGTGGATATTGGAATTATTGTAGATAATTCATTAATTGTTGCAATCGCAAACAATCCTACATTAAACCAAATTGTCCAACTTTGATACCATTTTTTTTGCATATTTTTATCTTAAAAATTTATTAAATAAACCTATAATCTTTTCCAATATAAATTTTAGATTTACCGGGATAACTTCGCTTTTTATAACTTCTTCAATATCGATTTTTTCCACTTCTTGAGGCTTTTCTTCTTCTATACCTATGGGATTATTTTCTATAGGTTTTTCCGCAATTTCTATTTTTTCGGGAGTTGGCTTAACTTCCTCGACTTTTTCTGAAATAATAAATTCTTCCTTCTTTTCTTCAACTACTACCATATCCCCCCATCCTTCATTTTTTCCAGTACCACTATAAACATAAACCACTACCCCATCGCAAGCACTGTGAATCGGATCATTAAGATCAGCATTTCCACTTCCTTTTCCATTTAAATCTAATCCAGGATGAAAGCATGGGCTTTTCGCTCCAGCTACTTTTTTGGATTGGCTGTCATAATCCCAATATTCCAACCATTCAAGACCATAATGATGAAATGTAGGCATGACTATTTTTTCCAGTCCTCTAGGATCAGCGTAGTTATCCTTAACCCAGTCCTTAGATTTTCCTATGCAATACTCAGTAAACTTTTTTGGAGTATAGCTTAAAATATCAAAATGACAATGAGCATACCACTGACCATTGCCGGTTCCATTTTTGGCAATCATTTGATTTTTTTTAACTATATCCCCTACTTTAATTTTAATTCCCTCGAGGTGACCATATCTATAATATTTTTTACTCATTTGTTTTTGCCATAATAATTATATTGTTTTTCAATGTTTTTAATTACTGGATATTTCACATTTGGTTTTTCAACTCTTTTCATTAAATATAAAACCACAAACGATAACGTCGCTATCATCATAGATATTATAAATATAACTGCTAATATGTCTTCCAAAAATTTTTTACTAATATGATTAGTGGTTAATAATTATTCCGCTTTAGCTTTATCAAATAAGCTAAATAACATTCCTCTTATTTTTTTCAAAATAATGCTGAGCGCGTCGATTTCTTTTATCCTTTTGCCAGTTTTAAAAGCTTGGATATTCCCGATTATTGAATAAACTTCTGATAAAACTAACATTGACAATATACTTTGAACAACTAGATTTAAATTAAACCCAGCGCCCTTTGCTCCCAATATCAAGACAAATGGGATTAATAATATTAAGGCCTTAGCTACTGCCCCCATTGTCATTCTTCTTGATGTGATAGAGTTTCTTCCATCAATTTTGTAAGAAGCCAAAATACCTGTAGCAAAATCTACAATCATCAAGATAGAAAGAGCGGAGATTGACCAAGATGTTTGCTCGGGTATTCCTATGGCTATCAGAAATGCCGGGATATATAGTAGATTTTTAATCCAAATTATTGTTGTACAATTTTCCATATTTTTGTTTTTTATAGTTATAATGTTTATAATATTGTTACAATGCCACTACATAATTGCTTATCAGTAACTCCCCAAGTAAAAGGCACAGTATTCGTCAAATCTACAAATGCTGAATAAGAAGAGGCAGAATTAACACCATTAATTCTAAAAGAATTAGGAGTTATAAAAAAACACGAAGCTAAAAAAGTAGCAACTCCACCTTCGAGAAAATACATCATAATGTTATTTTGATATCCCTCACCAACCATAGAAATTGGTATTGAAAAATTAGCTCCTCCAGCACTAACAGAAGAAGTAGAGCCTAGTGTAAACGCATATGAAAATTTAAGTTTATTTCCAAATATACTATATCTTCCTTCAATCGTCCCATTACCAACAACCATACTATTTAGAACTGGAGTATATAGTAATTCTCTCGTTTCATAAATCGGTCTTTGAATCAAATTAGAAGCGGTGAAAGTCGGCACTGTCCAAGTATATCCAGCACCAGCTGAAAGAGTGGCTGCGAATCTTCCAATATTTTCTACTTCATCGGTAGTGGTAAAATCTGCATATCCAGCACAGTGTTTTTCGTTGGTAGTTGTAGTAGAAAAATCACTGACTAAATTAGCATAAGGAATACGAGCAAACGAAAGTCCTACTGCTGAGCTATTTGAATCCCAAACAAGATAAGTAAAATAATCTATTTCTTTAGTGGCAAGTTCGGCGCTTCCAGCGTTCATCCAGTTTGTTCCGTCGGCCAAAGTTCGAGATAATGCGGAAGTAATATTTCGCACAGTGTCTCCTATTCGACAATACACCGGATCATTTGCCGTCGGGTCTGATCCTGCCAATGTTTTAATAGCAACATTTAATCCCGATCCGGTATCTGTTACAGTAAATTTACCATTCAATAAAAATCCTCTTGGAGCATTAATTACTGATTGAATTGTTTTATTTGGAATATTATGCGTTCCATCCTGATTATGCTCAACTAAAATTCCATCCATTAAATCATTCCAAAGTTTTTTATCAATTAATATTTCTACAACTGATCCTCCTGAATGAGCTTGAGCTGTTCCCCCTACTCCACGAATACAATTAGTTACAGTATTATTTTCACCCATAATACCTATAATTCTTTCCATTTTTCCGGGGGTTTGAATTCCACCAGCATCAACTCTATTAATTGTTATTATTACTGCTGTATCAGTTGGAATATCTAAAGCAGAAACCAATTCAAAACTTGCCGCATCAGCATTTGGTATTCCATTACTCCCAAGTTGCCATCCAGTATTAGAAGTTACTTTTTTAAATTTGTCTGTATTTTGTGCTGCCATATTTTTTTTATTTTTAAAATTAATTATTGTTTATAAAAATTAGAAGGTGTTTTCATTTTCTTAATCATTCCTTTTGCTAAAACTTTGAGTATTGTAAAATCTGCATCAGCCGAATTAGAATAAATATGAAACTGAATAGCTCTTAATGTTTTTTTTACTTTTCTGGCGCTTGGCACTGATGCTTGACTATAAGTTACTGGGGCATCTTCCTCATCTTTAAGTGTTATTTCTCCCAAATCCCCTGTCCAAAATTCAATAGTCTGAAGATTTCCTGTAATTTGTTTTGTTGCGATAGATGAAAAATTTCCTTTTTGACTTAACCCCAAAATTTCAAAATATATAGTTCCAGCTGGTCTTCCTAATTCCACTAATGCCTCTTGAATTTTAGCGAAAACAGTCGGATCATCATCTACTGGAATCAATCCCGACATCCACGATTGATAAAATGGCTTTCCAAGATCTCCTTTTATATTTTTAGAAATTTCAATCAATTTATCTCCATTATTTGGAATTCCTAATAATTTAGTCGTTCCATTACTTTCTGTAATTTCTAAAAATGATTTAAATCCAATTGTCCATTTCCAAAGCCATTCATCTTGTTCAGTATCCAAACCAAACATGATGTCATTGCCATTTCCACTTTCTGAGGCTGTCCAAAATAGTTTGGAGTCGTACCAAATACCGGCCATATTTCCAATGTTTTTTAACCCCTTAAATGATGGGCGAATATTGCCAGATAATTCTCCAGTTGAAAGAATGTTTTGAACATTTACCTTATTATTCAATGAGAACATTCCTCTACTGTTTGGAATATAAAGTGAGTCGTTAGCATCAATTACTCCAAGCATTGCCACTGTTCCTATTGGTCCAGGTAGTTTGACTGGATTAGGCACTATAATCGTTGTGTCGGCTATCGTTGTTACTTCTAGAGATATTTGCCAAATAGATCCGATACCGGCCTTATTGCGCGTTAATACAGTCGTGACGCTATCACCCTTACCATTTCTAAAGTGTCCAACCCATTCTAGATTTTCTCCAGTTCCGTCTATTAATGGTTGATAACCTCCACCATAAAATTCCGAAAATACTCCCAAATCCGTTCCAGTTCCGCTCCAATATACAAATTCATTTGTGATTCCCCATAATCTTGATCCGCTATCTGCAATCATTTTAAATACTGGTGCGCCAGTAGTATCTCCTTCAGGACAAGAAAAATATGGGTTTTGGACAAAAGTTCCATCATCTTTAAAGCTTAATCCAGTAGTTGAAGTTTCTGCTAATAATAACTCCTTACCGCTTTCATCTGCATAATAAATTTGATATCGAGCTGCACCCGTGACTGCAGACCAAGTCAATGTTAAATATTCACTAGAACCTGGTAGCCAAGCATTTCTTGGTTTATTAGTGCTAAGATTTACTTCTGCACTTCCTTGAGTTTCTCCAACTTCATTTAAAGCGGTTACCTTGTAATAATTATTATAGCTACCAGCAGTTAAAACATTTCTAGTTAGTCCTAATCCAGTCGGCGCGGATAGAGGTGTATATCTAGTTAGATTAGTTCCGTTATACCTGGTTAATCTATCTTTTCCATTAGAAATATATAGTTGCCTTACCGATTGAACAAAATTATATTTTGTGGCAGCAATATCAAAAGTTGCTCCTGTAATTTCTGTCCAGTTTTCCTGATCAACACTTTTATATGCCTTTCCATTGGCACCGATAGCAATTTTTTCTTGAGTACCATCTACATTTTCATATATTCCACATGCTACAAAATTGCCTGGCAATTGACTTCCATAATAAGCAGTTCCCCATCTTGTTTTCCAGCGTCCATCTTGGACCAAAATTAAATTCAAAGCCTCTTTGGCAAATTTTGCGCCCAAAATCACATCATCCAATAATGATGCTAAGCCCTTGAAAGTATCAATAATTAATTTCCAGGGTATTTTAGATTTAATTCTTCTTCTTGGAAGTATTTTCATAAATTAAGCTAATTGTTTATATCTCATTTTTTTAAGCTCTTCATTGGCCGCTAGCATATTTGCCTCGTAAAGACTCTCATCTTCGTCATCAAGAAATAGTTTGGCCACCACGAAATATTGAATAAATTTTGGTTTTTTCATTTTTATCGGCGTGAGCTCCTCGCCTGTTACATATCGGGGATGTTTTTCAAGACAAGGCAAAATATATGTACCAGCGATAGCCGGAAGGGTTCTGATATTATCGCCTTCTTGCCAGAAAACATTTCCAGATGTTTGCCCTTGCTGTTCAAGTTCCACTCCTTCACTTGCATCAATCTCACTATAAGTAACGTTTCCAATTAAAAATTGAGCTTTTTCAAAACCCTTTTGTCCGAATTTTTTAATGAAAGATAAAAATGTTTCAGGCAATTCGTCAGTTCCTGTTCCGCCAAAAATAAAAGTCAATTTTGTTTTTAGTTCATCCCAGCAATATCCTTCGTCAACGCAACTCTCATATTCATCGATTGCATCATCCACATAGTCAAGTCTTACTAACATTTCTTCGTTATCAGATCCTTCTGGATAACTTGTATCTTTGGCATATTCTCGATGAATTTTTTTTAATAATTCGCTTATTAGCATATTTTTATATTTATAAATTTATCTTCGTCTTCTTTTAACTTTTGTAATTCTCCTTTTAGTAAATCTGGTTGGCATTCTATACATTCTCGGCTTGCTCTTAAATCCGTTAAGTAATGCATTTATTTCCAAAAAATCATTATCTACCAACGGATAGCGATATTTCTCCTCGAGTTTCTTGCCTGTACCTGATCCGCTACTAGATGAAAGTTTTTCCTTACCGTCTTTCCCAATTTTTACTTTTTTAAGATATGTCCGCTCCTCCTTGCTAATAATTCCTGCATCATATAAATTATCAATTACACCATTGGAGGCCAGAATTTTTCCACCTATACTTTCCTTTCGATTTTCCCAAATATTATCGAGCACGGTTTGATGATCGGCTTCTTGTGACAAAGCTGAAACAAAATATTGCGACTTGACATCATCAGTTTGATTAGCGGCAAAATCATATTCGATATCGTCTTTTTCTAATCCCATTTTTTGGAAAATTTGGCTTTTAACCTCATCGGGAATATTTTTATAAGTATCATCTTCTCCAAATATTTTACGAGCCGTATCAATTTTATCGTTTTCAAAAATATATTTATCCATTCCTTGTTTAGTATTTTCCTTTGTATATTTATCGAGTCCAAAGGCGTTAATATAAATATCTGAATCATAGTTAGCTTCGCCATTAGCAACCAAATCGATAGCTACTGCTCTTCGGGCTAGCTCCTCAGTTTTAAATGTTTTTGTGTCAGCGAGAAGATTGGGGACATAATAATTTCCATCTTCGAGTCCGAAAACTCCACCTCCCAAATCACCTAGCCCCTTAGTAATCTTGCCTAACTTTACCGCTTTTTTAAGTTCTTCCTTTGTGTTATCTGATGCGCGCGAAGACATTACCTCATCAAAATATTTATTTCCTCCAATTTTAAATTTCTCAGTTTGTTCTTTACTAAGCGGAGTTTGCTTATTATCGAAATAATCCTGCATTTCTCCAAAAGCGTTTTTTCCAAACATTAAACCTCTCAATGTATTTGAGAGTGTTGCTTCTACTGGAGTCATCACTTTGCCAGTTTTGTTTTCAACATATCCATTTAATAAAGATTTCGCTCCGCTGTAGGTTTTTTCAAGTTGTTTTCCTCCGTAAGGCAATATAACTCCGGTTAACGGATTTTTAACTGCACTAAACATCGGTAATCCGCCAGTCCCAAATCTAGTAGGATCTCCTTCTCCAAAAAGTTCTTTTCTCGGAATATTCATAAATTTAGATAACGTCGGAAAACTCTCCTCATTCACTCCAAATCCATACTCAGGATACATACTCGCAAGAGTTTGTCCTCCTGGAATATTAGAGATAACTTCTCCAGCTATTCTTCCCCCAGCTTTTAAAGATCCTTTAACTTTGCCGTCTTCACCTTCGAATTCCTGATAAGCATCTACCATTGCATTGATAGGATCAAAAGATACGTCTGAACCCCTAACTTCATTAACTACTCGATTCATCAAATAACTAGCCACAGTAAATTCCAACATCTTTTTTGCAACAACTAATTTACTAGGGTCATTTTTAGCGATATCTTTAAGCGCGTACCATTGATTGGCCACTTCCAATTGAAATGGCGCAACTAGTTGAAAAACTTTTGATTTTTGCGCTATTGGAACCTCTCCTATGCCTCTACCAGCTACCATTTTTCTTGTCCAATCATCCGCATATTTAATAGGATTAGACACGCCTTCAGATAAAGCTTTTTGATAATGTGCATTCCATATAAATTTAGTTCCAATTTTATCCCCTATTCCAGTCATCCAAATCGCAAACTTTTTAGTATTAGCTAAAACTCCTTCATTAAATTTGTCATAATCATTAAAATATCTCTCATTAACAAATGCCGATTTCTTAATAGGAGTATTTTTTTTAAATATTCCTGCTAAACTATTACCAATAGCCTTGGCTGAGTTTTTAACTCCAGCGCTTGCAAATCCTTGAGGAATATTAAAATATTGAGCTAAAGAGCTAGAGGCATTTCCAAGCACAGCGTTGGCCTTAAATCTACTATTGGCCCAACTAACTACACTCAGAGCTTTTCTTCCAAATAAATTTTCTTGCAGTCCTCGATCTAGTGGATTTGTTTTCCCTCCCAAATCTCTCGAAAAGTTTTTTATAAATACCAAAAAATTATTTAACTTATTTTCCGATAATTCTGCGTTAGCTTTAAAACCCATATTGTTCAAAGCGTTTTCTTTATTTTTAGCAGTTTTGTTTTTTATATAACTTTTTACTTTTTCGTAATTATTTAAAGCGGCCAAGTCTTTGCCCATCCAATCAGCTTGAGCTTCGGAAATTTTATGATCCGTTAAAATCTTTTTAATTTGAGCGATATCCGTTGAATCAGTAATTTGCTGAATTGGATCTAATTTTTGACTTAGCTCTTCTGATAGTCCCCTGCTCTCATGGAAAAACTCCCCAGCACCAAGAGCGCCCTTAGTTTCATCATCTACCCCTTTAAATTTAGATATAAAAGGATCGACATGCTTGGCGTAAGCATGATTTTTTATATAATCCAAATATCCCTCCACTGCCCCAAAATCATTAGCGTCACCTTTTCTTTCCTGGCCAAAAGATAACCATTTTGTTTTTGGATTAGTCACATCAGATGAAGCCGCTAACGCGGGATCTATACTGGCAGAAGTTTCGAACATATTTTTTAGTCCGGCAATTCCCTCCAAATCTTTACCATGTCGATAATAATCTTTTCTTTCTGGTATTATTTTTGTGCTTTCAGGATATAGTGGATGAGTCGGAAAAAAATATTCCCTTACTGCATTTAATTCTTTTAGTAGTTGAGGATATTTATTTTTAAACCATTTATCAGCCTCGATAATATTTCTCCATTGTTTAGGGAATTGCTGTCGCAATTCATCTTCTCCAAGTTTCCCTTCACCAAATAAAACCACTGCCATATCTTCTTTACTTCCCTTTTTAATACCTAATTTTTTAACAATATTTTCTTCTAATTCGTTTAAGAGTATCTTTTGCTCATTGATAAATTCACCCTTTGCAGCATCAAATGGATCCAGTAATTCTTTTTTAATTTTAGGAAATTGGTCACCAAAAGTAGCCTCAAAATTTCGATAAACATCTCTAAATCCTGTCATCGGAGCCGAGATGTCTTTTAATTTTGCTGGGTTTACTCCCTCCAAATAATTGGTATCCAATTCGTGTTTTTTCTTATAATAATTTTTTAAAGTTAGATAAGGAACCTCTCTTTTTAAAATTAAATCCATTCTATCAAAATCCATCTTTTGGATTTCATTTTTTGGATAACCCAAATTTCCAAGCTTAATAATTCGCTTAGCTTGATCTACACCTATTCTATCAATATCTTTTTTTACATATCCGATAGCTCTCAATTCCTTCGGATAATCAATTATTTCTCTAATTGCATCAACTCTCTCTCCTTTTACTTTGTGGGCCCTCTCTTGGAACTTATTAAATCCGCCCTCTGGTGGTGCTAGCGGAGTTTCCTTTTTTGGTTTTACCACAAATTCATCCCCCTTAAATGGAGATTCATTTTTTATTGATTTTTTACCATTAACAAATTCCTCAATACTTGGAACTTTATTTTGTTTTGTTTCTGTTTTTTTATTTACAAATTCTTCAATCGATGGAAATACCGACTGCTTGTTTTGCTCAACCTCCAAAAATGCCTTCTGCGGTGCTTTAACTTTTTGAGGTGGTACAAAACCTTTTTCTGCTTTATCAAGCCTCAAGCGTTGATTTTGTTGTTGCCTAGCTATTGTTTCTTGAGCTTTTTTATTTTTTAAAGCGATCTTATTATTAAAATCCATTACCTTAGATGAAACAATTCTTGGCTTAGTCGCATTCATATCCTGAATATTTAATCCTGGCCGCACGTTTAAAACTTTCCCAAGAACACTTTCAGGTTTAAATGGTGTTTTTATAGTTTGAATTATTTTTCTCTCTGTTCCAGGCACTGGGACCATCTGAGGCTTGCCATGAATCATTATTCCGTAATTCGGTCTATAATCTACTTTATCAACAACTTTTTTTGTATATGGATTTTTAAAATTCATTATATCAGTAGTCGTCTTTGCTATTTCCTTTTTAACACCCTCTTTTGTGCTATGAGCAACTTTACCTCCACCAGCTATTGTTCCGCCCAATACTCCTCCAGCTACTGTTCCCATGATAGAACCCTGGACACCTCCTTTTAATGCATTCTCCCCTTGTTCTTTTAAATTTTTTCCCTCTTGCGCACCGCTTAATATTCCTGACGCTCCACCGTAAATAAAACCTTCTTTAGCTCCTCTTTTTGCTCCGGTCTTAATTACATCCATCACTCCTGTTTTTGAGGCTTTCTTAAATCCATCAGTGGCTATCTTTTTTATTGTTCCTCCTCCAGCAACAGTTGAGCCAATATCTACTCCGATATTTGCAGCCTCTGCTCCTCTCCTAACTAAATATGAAGGAGTTGCTTTTGTTTTCCCATAATCCTTAAATGTTCCAGCAACTGTTCTTGAAGGGATATTCATTATTTGCTGTGGAATCTCTGCGGCGAATCTCCCAACTGGATTATTTACTTTTTTTGCAAAATCAAATTTAGGAATATTTTCTGCTTTTTGAGAAAAACTTCTTAATCCTTGATCTGCTTTTTTCATCCAGCCGGGAGTATTATTGGGATTGTTTAAATAATTTCTGGCTTCATTAGCCATTCTTCCAAGATTAGAAGAAGTCTTTTGAGCTACTGGCTCAAAAGTATCATTTAATTTCTTTTTTGTTTTTCTATAGAAATTTAATAATGACATTTAAATTATTTTTTAAATTAATTAAACAGTCTCTTCTTCATCTTCATAAATAGGCTCTCCAGTAATCGGATCATATCGCTTAATAACTCTCTTTTTATTTGTATTTTCAGGGTTATACCAATCTTCAGCATTTTCCGGATTTTCTAAATCAATCTCCTCTGAAAAATTAGGTGTTTCAAGAGAGGCTGGAGAATCTATATCTACAGAAGCCACTTCTAACTCATCCGCTGCTCCGCCGTATTCTGTATACTTAGCAGCTAATTCTGTTCTAAAGTTTTTAGCAGAGATGTTAATATTAGAAAGAGTAGCCATAAGCTTTTGCAAATTTTTATCAGATTCAGCTTTAACATCTTCTTTTTTCCAATCACCTCTTTTATTTTTTAATCTTTTTAAAGCCTCTTCTTGCTCTTTGAATGTTTCCACAGCTTCCTTAGTAGCGTCTTCTTGCCATTGATAGGCCTGATCTCTTTTTGTTTTATATTCTTCACCTGCATGTCTCAGGTTTTGATTCTGTTCACTTATCTGATCTCCATAATTGGTTAAAACTTTTGACCTTTCTCTCCCAGCGCTTCCAGCAATAGCCTTGGCCGCCATTCTGCTAGCACTGCCACCGCTTGCGCCTTTAATTCCAAGCATGACATTGGTGTTATCAACGCTTTTTCTTGTATCTCCAGCTAAATCATCAAGTGATTCTTTTTGATTTCTCTCAATTAATGTTTTATTGCCAGCTATAGCGCTTTCGGTTCTATTCTTGTAGTTATCTAAAGCACTGATATATTTATCCTTAATTTTTCCAAGATTAGAAATATATTTTTTGGATGTTCCTAAAGATTTTTCAGTAGCCCCGATTTCATCATTAGCGTCATCCCAACCCTTACCAATAGCACTTATTATGCTACTGTTTCCACCCGAAGATCCTCCTTTAGATTTGTCATAAATACTCCCGGGAGCATTTCCTCCGCTCTTGAGCTGTGCTGTTTCCTCATCCGTATTTGCGTTTAATGAAGTTGTTTTTGAATTTCCGCCTGAATTATTGGATGGTTCTTTTCCTTCATGCCACTTATTATCATCCCCCCAATATCCATCTCCCTCACTGGCTAATGCTATTGGCTTCAACAGAGAGTAAGCTGTCCCAACCACTGGGGCCTTTTTTAATACCGTCTTTCCAACCGCAGATCCAATTTTTATAGATCCAGCTTTTATTGCCGAAGCAATTGCTCCTAGATTTGCCATATTTTTTTATTTTTTCTTGACATAGTTGCATTTTTCTGCAATTATAGTAAGATTTAATTAATTATTTACTTATGAAAAATTTATTTACTAAATTTATTATTTATTGGCTAATCCCTATCGTAGGTGTTTTAGCTATTAGTTTTTATTTGTCAGATATTTCTTTTATTGATTTCATTAAGAACAATCTTTTACAGAAAGAGATTCCAGGGATGGCAATAGGAATGATAATTGTTCTTCCATTTATAATCTTTTATGAATTAATATCCATAGCGATTAAAAATTTATTTAAACTTTTAAAAAAATAAAATTTATGAACAACGACAACTATAATCAACCAGTAGTTCACGAAACTATTTACGTTGAGCCAAAGAAACCTTTCTTTGAAAATCTTTATGAAAAACATGAGGGTTATATTTCTGCTCTTTATGGAATTTCATTTTTTCTCTCTGGTATATATGCATTTATTAGGTGGTTAAAAGAATTGTTCGCGACTGCTCATGACGATAACTTTATCGGATTTATTTTTGTTTTTCTTTTCCAAAGTTTCATAATGGCAATAAACACCATACTTGGTGGAATAATGTTTTTCATCATTCTTCTTCTAATATCAGTAATTCCATATCTAATTTATAGAGGATTAACAAAATAATTTTTTAAATGTACTTTCCGTTTCCCTTCCCCTAGAAGCCTCGCTATGCGGGGTTTTATAGTAAAAGACAAAACTTTATAAATTCCTAATTGCCCATATGATACCTGCCAAAAATAATAAATCCGTCAGCGTATATGCAGAATATTTTATGATATCTTTCCATTCTGATTTTTTTGCATAATTCATATTCATTGCTTTGACAAACTTAAAAATGTTTGTTATTCTATTCATAGATGTTTGTTAAACCGTTTGAGCTGTCCGTCGAAAGAAAGCTTGGGCGGTTTTTTTTATTTTATTATTTCTCTCCCCCTACAAGCTCCCCCAAAAGGGAGCTTTTTAGCGAAAGATAAACTATTTTTTCTTAGTTTCTTTTTTTGTTTCAGTTTTAACTGGTTTTTCAGTTTTAACTTCTACATCTTCATTTAAAACTTTTCCAAAAACTTCTTCCTCAACAGCACTAAGGTAGTTTCTTCTTGCTCTCAAGATTTTTTTATCTTGATTAGTTAATTCATGAGGAGTTTTTTTAAGTACGTCCTCGATTAGCTTTTTGTCGCCATGAGACAATGTGTCTCTACTAATTTTTTCACTCATTTTGTTAGCTTTTAATAATTATTAATAGCCCTATGGCCATAATTTCCCCACCAAGCCAATTGGTAGGGATATATGACTATAAAATTGTAAAGATACTAAGCGAGATTGAATTTTGCATAAAATGCAACTCCGGCCTTTCTTCTTTCGTCAGCCACTTTTTCTCCATGACCAAATAAACCTTTGATTAAATCAGAATGTCCATTTGGATTTTGCTCAGCTTTGATTGTTGAAATATTTTCAATATATCCAAAAGCTCCGGTAATAAAAGATTTATGACCACCAACACACATAAAACCATCAGTATTATCACCGGTGAACCATTCATCAGGTAAGAAATACAAATCAAATCCAGATGCTTTAGCTACCTTACCTTTAGCCACAGTCTCATCAAAAACTTCCTTAATACTTGGATTAAGTTCAGTTGCTTTCAATAAAACTGGTTTAGCGGCCAATTCGGGCAAAGCTAACCAACGCTTTCCATCATTAGGAGCTCCTTTTAGCATTCCAGATAGAACATCAAGATTATATTTGAAATTGCTTTGAGTAATTGCAAGACAAGTATTTGCTTGAATTTCATAAGAACTTCCCCCTGCAATAGCTCCACCTGTATAGGCGCTATCAGTATCGTCACTATCGTCTTCAATTACTATATGAGTTGTATCTGTAAATGTTTTAACTCTAAACCATTTACTATGACCGTCAGCTCTAAATGGTTTTCCAACCATTGAAGCTGCGAAAGTCGTTCCAACTCCAACCACTGCTCCAGTTGTGACTGTTATGGTAACCGTTCCTGTGACATATGATGTCCCTAACCAATTTCCAGCAGCTGCATCAGCATAAAATGCTAATATAGCCTGGTCCATTTCTTCATATAAAGCTTGTCCAGCTTGATTGATTATTTCACTATCTGGATCTTCAACTGCGCTAGCAAAAGCAGCCACAGATGGAATCTCATCCGCTATCTCAAGGAATGTGCCGACAATCAATCTAGAAATAACTTCCGTTACCTTGGTGTAAGTTATTGTGCTTACTCCATCAGTAGATTTCCAACCACCACCAGTAAGAGTCGTAACAACAAACTCTTTAAATTTTTTATCTACTTTCTTTTTCATTTTAGGATCAGAAACATTCTGAGCCTCAAAATTATCATTTACCACATCCACATACATCGAACGCTGAAAGAACTTTTGAAGTGCTTTGGTTTGATATTTTATGGAAGTAGTTTTTGTTCCCAAATTATCCATACAATTACTTTTTTAAAAAATATTAATTAAATTTTTAGCTTAAGCAATCTAATTTTTTATTTTAAATGCTTAAACTTTCCCTCGGCGAGCATACGCTTATATAATTGAGGATCCTCTTCGCTTATTCTTTCCACATCTTCCCAAGTTAATTCTCCAGATTTGTTTAGGTTTTCACCTGAGCCGGATATTACCCCGGACAAAGCCTTATTTTTAACTTCTTTTTCTTTGGCGATTTTGTCTTGCTTAACTTTTTCTCTAGCGTCAATTACTGTTTTATAAGCTTTATTAATGGACATTCCTCCATTAATTAAAGTTTCAACAGCCTCAGCTAGAATAGGGTCGTATTTACCATCCTTACTGTTTTCATTAAGCTCAGGATGATTTCCCATAAACTCCACAAAATCTGTCATTTCCTTTTTCTGGTTTTCCTCTTGAATTATTTCTTGGCGTATTTCCTCACGCTCAGCATCTTTGATTGCCTCAATATCCTCGGCCTCTAATGCTCTACTTGGCTTCAGCCCTCTCATTTTTCTTGCTATCGCCAAATATTGCTCCAAAGCCTCTATTTTGTCGTCCTTAGAATGATTTTTTAAATCATTCATTAGTTCTTCTTTAGTTGGAATGTTTTCATCCCCCCTTAAAGTAAGGACTTGGATATATTTATCAGCTAGACGCTTATCAAGACGAGGAGTCATTGATTGAACCTCATGATTTTGAATATCTTGATTCTCATCATTTTGATTTTCATCAACTTCCTTTTTCTCTTGATTCTCTTCTTCAGCTTTTTCAGCTTCAGGTTTCTTTTCTTCTTCGGTTTCAGATTCTTCTTTTGGTTTTCCAAAAGCGGTTTTAATTTCATCCTCACCGACGATGTCCATAATTCTAGGATCTAAGTCCTTAATTTCTTCCGCCTCTTTTTCGTTGTTAGGCGACTCAGTTGGCGTCACTGACGAATTACTTTCTATGGAAGCATTTGCGCTATCTTCCGGAGCGATGTTTTTTTCTTCTATATCCATATTCTTTCGCACCTATACGCGGTGCGCTACGATTTTAAAAATTACCAGGTTCTCTTACGAGAAGTTCCCGAGAAGTAGCGCAAATTATTGTGCTACCGGCTTGGGCTCTCCTTGTTTTCTCGTTTCACTTTCTCTGCGTACTTTTTTAATTAATTCAACTTCATTCACAAACTCTCTAAGCATTTTTAATGCCTTAGCATTAGCGAATGTATTTGCCAAAATCAGAATATGATTGGCATTATCTGATAAATTAGTTGTATCTACCGGCTCAAGAAGTTCGCATATAGTTTTATTGGCTTTTTTAACCATAATCTTCCAACCTTCACTTTCAGACATCGTATAAAGAGCCTCTTCTTCAGCTACATGATCAGTCTTTTCATTTTCAGCTTTTGTGACTTCTGCTTTAACTTTTTTTATTTCTTCTTTATTCATTTTTTTATCTTAAATTATTATCTTTATCGTATTTCGTGTGGCACTTAGCACATAGTTCAATAAAATCATTTGTATTTCTTCTATATTTATGATCTTTATTCGCCCAGTGCATTTCTCTTCCTCTGCCCTCTTTTCCACAAACTGAGCATTTTTTTGCTTTTCCCAATTTTCTTCGTACCCAATAATGTAAACCACTATAAGAGACAAATTCACCCTTCCAATTGTGGCATTTCTCTCCATTATGAATTGGAGGAAATATTTTATTTTCTTTATTAAATTTACTTTGTCGCTCTTTCCATTTATGGGTATGTTTTTTGCCGAAACATGGATTAAGCTCCCCCTTATTGATACCCCGAGCTTTCATTGTTTCACTTATTTTTTTTCTTATTTCATCGGACACTACGCACCCACTTCTGCTTGGAGGAGTTGGCTTAATTCCACTCTTTCTGATTCCTTTTGGCATATTTTATTTTTCCTCTTATTCCCTGCCCAACCTTACGAGTAAAGGCAGGAGATAAGAGGCGTAAGGTTAGTTTTTTTTAATAAACATCATTATTTACTATCTGTTCATTCTCTTGATTTTCAACTATTGTCCCTCCTTCATCTCCAACCCCAGCGATTGCATTTGGATCGTCAGCGCTAACAATGATTTTATTCCAATCGGTTATTCCATTCTCAATTGCTAATCTTTTAACCGCTTCACCCCAGTTAATCTTTTTTCCGCTACTCGCAATGTCTTGTTGGATTGCATCATTTTTAGCAATCATATTTAGAAGTCCCATCATCTTTTCAGCGGCATCACTTCGCTTAGCAGTACTTCCAGAATCAATTTTGTATTTAATAGATAAATCAGATAATAAGTCTCTTGTAATAATTCCATTTTCAAAAACATTTAAATCACTATGTGGATAGACAACTTTAATATTTTCTAAAGCTTCTTGTATTCCTGGAATTTTTACTTTATCCATGCCTCTTTTAGAAGCTACTGCCATCATCATATTGGCCACATTTTCCAAGAATCTTTCTTGCATATATCTATCCCAGCTATCTCTGGCACCCTCTCTATCTCCTTGCATCTTCAGGGCCTCTGGAGTCTTGCCAAAGCCAACATCCACACTCTTAGGGATAGACGTATCAGAAGCAGCGCCTAAGCTCATTAGATTAGCTTTCATCATGTTGTAAGTACTTTGAAAAGTAGCCAGTCCTTGAGGAGAATTTTCAAGAATCCTAACCTTATCAACATTGCCTTCTTTGGCAAACCAAAATTTGTTGTCGACATGAACACTAGACATAACCATTAATTCAGGATCAATAATGGCAGTTGGGTCTATGCTCTTATCTAATGAAGCAAAATATTTTCTGCACAACGCATCGATTGCTTTTTGTGGCATCTCACCTCTTTCCATATCTGATAAGCCCCAATATCTATCCAAAACTGGAATGGTCAATTTTTCCACCAAAGGAATTCCAGGAAAATAATCTTTTTCATTAAGAATTTCTTTTTTAGAATTAGGTTCAAAAATTATCCAGTCTCCATTTCGATTAAAGTAATTTCTTAAAACTATAGTGTCCTTGTCTTGTATTCGATTCTTTTCTTCTGAGGTTAAAGACGATTGGTCAACGGATGAAGGATTTATTTCATTAATTACAGCCTTGTTCCATACTCCAGGATTATCTTTGCATCTATCCTCTAGCCACTTTTTGCTTACAAAAACATCCACAAAACACCAATCCATATCGCTAATGGAATATTTTCCTGGTTGAGGATAAAATCTTCTAGGATGAACCAAAACCATATCCGGACCGGTATACAATTTACCAACCATATAGTCGATGAAAACCATCATTGTTCCGTAAATTTTCGAGTAAAAATTAACCTGTCTTGATTTTGTGAAAAAATCACCACCGATATTTGCATTGGGTAAAATATATTCATGGTAAACAAGATTTGCTGCTATAACTTTAGATATGTCAGTGTCTCGATAACTAGAAAATCTTCCGGTAGCCATCTGAGCCATTATTCGACAACTGCTATCAAGAATTAAAGTTGCGAGTTCTCCTGTGGAATAAAATGATTCAACATTTTTCTTTTCTTTTTCCTTATCGTCGATATTTACATATCTCCCATAAAACAACTGCTCTCTATCAGTCCAAGCAAAACCAGAGGACATAACATCCTTTTTGACTCTTTCGGCCTCAGTGAATTCTGCTTGAATATCACTAGACACTTCAGTTATTTGGATTGTTTCATTTTCTTCCATATTTTTATTCATTTAAGCGAGTGAAACTCGCTTTGGTTTGTTAGTAAACTAACAATTCCCTTTCGCTAACTTAGATAAATAAAAAAAGCCCCTGTTTTCACAGGAGCTTATATAACAAAAAACAACCCTTCTGGGTTGCATAGACTCTATTCAATTTTATTGGATACAAAAACTCCTATGCTCGGTTTAACTGCTCACCACGAGGGCGCAAAACCGAAAAAATAGAAGTCTCTTGTCATGCGTATTCGAGTTGTCTCTCTCGACCGTTTATGATCTAACGAATTTCTACAATTTCATAATATCACAATAAAATTATTTGTCAATACGTTTTCTGAAATTTTCTAACAAAAAACCACCAACAGCACCGACGAGTACCTTCAATATTGTTTCGGGCATCTCATTGGGGTTATGTTTTATAACGATAAATACTAAAATTATAATCAATATAATTACTCCCCACATTATTATAATCATAGCTAAATTAAAATGATTTTTAAAACGTTCCGTTCTATTGTGGTCGTTATTCTTTTCGTCCAATTTCAGTTCCTCATCATTTTTAAGTTGTTCGCCTTTTGCAATTTTCCTAGTCATAGAACTACATAATTATCTGATCAAGTAATTTACTACCCCGTATTGCAGCAGCAGCAGGAGAAACATTAAAAATATTTGCGACCTCCTCAATCGACTTTGACTTATTCCAAATATATATAAATTTATCTCTCGGCATCAACAGCTTAGCAGCATTTTTATTTGCAATAATTTCCATCATAACTCTCTCCTCCTCTTTTTCGGCTTCTTCTTTTCTCATCACTGGTTGCCTATTCTGAGTTACATAGTCATCATTGATAATTGATTTATGAAGAAGAAAATGAATAATCTCATGAGCTATCGTAAATCTCTTTCTCGTAGATGAATGGTTAGCATTCACATAAATAACATACTGATTCCCTTCTTTTCTTATTAATCCGGACTCACTGTCATCCAAGCTTTCTGTTTCAAAAACTTTGATATCTAGTTTATCGGCTATTTCTAAAATAGGAACAGGAACACTATCTTTGTATTCATCAAAGATATCGTTGAGTGTTATTTCTTTTTCCATTTTTTTTAAAGTTATTTCTTAACATCTAAATTGTATCATAATATCAATATTTAATACAATGAAATTATAAAATGTTATTATTTAAAAATCTCACAGGTTTATTTTTATAAACATACAAAGGCTTTAAATTTAGTCTGCCAATAAAAACTACTTTAACAACCAATAAATCGCAACCATCGCCCCAGCGATTAGCTTCCAGGGTGTCATAAATTTCCTGGACGATTCTATCTTTTTCTTTTTCATCTTCTATTTCTATATTTGTTTTTGACATAACCCTATTTTAAGTTAAATAAACTTTTTACATATCTCCAAAAATCAATAAACTTTATAGCTACCAAGATTTTAAGATTTCTAATAAGATTTTGGCGCTCTTCTCTCCTTTGTTTTTTTCTTGCTATCTTTGGATTAGCTTCCTCCATTATTCTTTTGACCTCTCTTATGAGGCTCCCAAAATCATCAGTACTTAGGGCTGTGATTATGTTTTTATCCCTAAACATTTCGATTACATTTCTTCTCGCATCAAATTTCAACTTGATCATATTGTTTTTTTATTATTTATTAAATTAAATTCTTTTAAATATTCCTTAATTTCACTTAGGCTATTTGAGTTGAAAATATATTCCTTGCTATTAGTTGGGTTTTCATATCTGCACTTTAAATATGGAGATTCTCCAATGTTATAAGTAACAATCGCGAATTCCCAATTTTTAACGTTATATCCGTCAATATCTACTTTTGGCAAAACCAACGGTATATCATTAAAAAAATCACTTATATCAATTTCATTTAGAAGTTTGTTTATATTCATAAATTTATCTTAAAAATCCTCTCTTATCGTAAGATTTAGGTTGATTATAATTTTGATACTTTTTGTATTTATCATCTCCTCCTCCAGTTGCTATATTGGACTTATCAAGATTAACAGCCAGATATTCTGTAGCCGAACGATGATGAGATGTCCAGTCGTGAATAGGAAGTGATACCGGTGACGTCGCTTGAGAGTTTTCATTTCTCTGTGGATAACGAGCAAATTTTATAGAAGAAACCCATGTTTTAGTTCCGACATCCCCACTTCCCTCAGTATCATTGATTTCAACACCTTTCTGCAAAAATACCTTAGTTTTTTCTTTTCTGATTGCGAACGTATTAGCTTCTGGAGACGTTTGAACAAATATTCCAGCCTTTTCTAACTCTAACCTAGTGCTAGTCTTTTCTTTGCTAACTATGGACCGTTTAGCCACGTCAGGATCTCCCACATGAATTGCCTTTTTCCACTGACTAACTTTTTGAATAAGCGCCAATTCTTCAGAAGTATAATCAAACAATGAATCAATCAAATTCCCTGGGAAAAATGGAAATAAATAATGGATTGAAACATTTTCCTTTTTGTAAGCTTCCACTAATCTAAACTTTCCGTTATTTTGATTCTTCTGCCACCATTGAACAGCTATTCCGTCAAGACCAAAATCCCACGAAACAAACAATGGCCATTCTGGATTATAAGGGAATTTTCCTACTTCGATATATTTAACCTCATCATAAACTCTGCCCCTAATAGAAGTGTCCCAATTTCTCATTATTTCTCTAGCAAAATCTTCTTCACTTCTTCTTTCTCTTTCTGATGCTAGCCATTTTGCATCTTTGCGCGGATCTAAATGATAATCTAATTCAATAATCTTAATTTTTTCCCCATCCTCTCCAAATCTTAGCCTCTTGGCTTTACCTGGTTTGATTCCTGGGGTTGTTAGTACAATTCTGCAGTCAGTTGTATCTGCAGTAGAACCCCACGCAGATGAGTCATTATCCCAAAATGCAAACTCATCCATAAAAATTGCTTTTTGCCGACCTCCTCGAGAGAAATTTGAATTAGATGATTCACCGGATATGATATTACCGTTTTCCGGATTTATTAAAGACATATAGGTTAAATGTTTTCTAAAATCAAATCCGTTTGGCAATATGAATTTAGGTTGCCTCATTAATGTATATTCTATTTTTCCGAATAATGACTCTTCTTTATTTGATACACCGCCGGAGTCACCTTTAGTATTATCTACATAAGCTTCCTTTCTTGAACCGAGCAAAAAGTTAGAACCGGGGATATATCTCCAAAACCATAAAATAACATCAATCACTGTGTAGGTTGCGCCCATCTCTCTACACTTATCAAAAAATATATCCTTTCCGTTTTCGATAGCATCTTTAAGCTCATCGACAATCATCTTTTCTTGAAATGGAAATAATTTAAATTTAAAATGATAAGGTTCCACTTTTGGATTAAAAGTTTGGCAGAAATTATTAATATATGCTTTTGGATCTTTTTCGGCATCACTAATCATTTCTTTAAGTTTTGCTAGTTTCTCTTTACGAGATAAGTTTATCGAGTTCATCGTCGTTAATATTATCAATTAAGTTTGTATTGTTGGTGTTATTTACTTGGACCGCTACGCCTGGAGAATTATCTTCAAGCCCGAGAAGTTTTCCAAGCTTATCGTGATATGCTTTTTGAACTGCGTGATTTGGTGTTTCTACTTTTTCATATATTATTTCCGAGTCCTTTCCCTTTTTTATTCTTAAATTAATAAAGTCAGTATTTGTAGCGTTTAAGCCATCTCTAATCTTTTTTAAATATATTTCTATCCCTAAACCAAAGTCACAAAGAAGCATTCCTGTGCCACCCCTTTCCCTAACCTTTGCTAACCTGCGCGCTCCTAGCACTGAAGCAACTTGATCACTAACACTTGGATGTAATTCTTTATATGCTTTTGTTGAATTTCCCTCATGTTTAACCCAGCTGATATAAAAAGAAACTAGCTTTTCATCTTTATCAAAAATATCCATCAAAATATCCACAAATTCGTTAGAAATAGATTTTTTCTTTACAGTTAAAGATTTGTTAGTAATTAATTTTTTAACAATCTTTTTTTTATTTAATTTTGATTTAGATTTTTTCTTTATCATCGACTTATTTAAAAAACTCTTTTAGACTTTCAATTAAATCATCCTTCATCGAATCGAGGTCTTTATAATATTTATCATGGAATATATACCCATTTTGTAATTTTTGAATAGCATATCTATCCTCATTAAACATAAATCTTGCTGCTAATCTTATTATTACTTTTTTCATAAACCTTTTTCTTTTAAGTTATTTAAAAATTCTTTTATACATTGATTATATCCTTCTATGTATGGGTCTTCATCATTTTTAAATTCATATTTTATTTTTTTAGAACAACAACTCAATATTTCTTTTCTTTGTTCTTTGAGGGCGGATTCGGCAACATTTAAAATTAAATTAAAATCACAATCGGGGATAGTGGTTATCATTTTATTTCTAGCTTTTTGTAGTTTTTCTTTTATTCTTTTCATATAAGTTTATTTTAATCTTTTTAATTTTAAATACACTTCATTTCTCCATTCTATATAGTTTATAACTGCCGCTTCATATCCTAAATCATACCCCTCAGATTCAGCATTATAAATTTTTAAATCTTCCATAGTAGCTTTTGGATTTGTCTTTTTTACAAAATTCAATCCTCTTTGATTTTCTCCAATTTTTATTCTGTGATTAAATCCTGTTGGCATATTTTCTAATTCTTCTAATATTTGTTTCATTGTATTAATTCAATTATTTGATTAAGTTGGTGGACTATTATTAAACCTGAAATTGTAAGCCATATTAGTAAAAATTCTTTCATATTTTTGCGGTGGCCAAACTTATTAAGTCTAGCCACCATTAATTATTTCCCACATTTTTTACACTTCTTAAAAGAACAAATGCGATTAGGGTCTACGTTGAGCTTGTCGCATTGCTTGCAATATTCGCAAGACTTTTTTTCGAGGGTTACTGTTGATAAGCAGGCTATAAAACTCTTGCAGTTATCACAAACTAAAATTAAAAATGTATCCATTATTTTCTCCTCTCAATTTCTACTTTTTTACTTTGTTTTCTCCGCTCGATGTTTTGCATTAAAGCTAATCCGCATTTAGGACAATATCCATGAGTCTTGAGAATATCTTTGTATCGATGTAAATCAATCCAGCAGTCATCCCATTGGTCACACAGCTCACAGTAATTACCTCTTATGATGTGATTACATCCGAATAACGAATCGCAGATACAGCACTCTCGCGCCATTGGTTGCATAGTTCCTCCTTTGTTTTTTTGTTAGCAGAAAAGGGAGTGTAAATCATTTACCGTGTTTACATTAACGGACTTTATCCGACCCCCATATCTACTAACAAACATTTTAAATAACTACTTTCATCGAGGCTTCTATCTTTTAAAAGCCTCGGGAAAATAACTATAATTCTATTCTATCTATAATATTCTTCACATTATCCAATATTGAAGCTAACCTTCTGTTGTTTTGATTTAATTCTTTTCCAAGTTCTGTTGAAATTTGAGTTTCTTCTCCGACTTCACTTTTCTCCTGTCCAGTGAGTAACACTACAGCTAATCTTTCATCTAGCTTTGGAATTATAAGCCCTAATTTTTCAATTAGCTGAGTCTGTCTTATCATCTCATTTTCTATTTCTCCCCTAAGTGAATCGCTAGTTTCACGTTCTCCACAATCACCTGTTCTCTTAAAATCTTCGTCCATAATGTTACTTGTTATAACAAAATGTTACTAATAGTAACAAAATGTTATTAAATTTAATTAATTATCTATTTTCTGCTGGCGCTGTTATGTTTTTAGGTTCTGGATTCCATGTGATAGCTTTTACAGCCCACATTTGAGCAATTTGAGCTTCTGTGATTGCGACTGAAAATAATCTCTGCATAAAGCTTTTTTATTCTATCTACGTCGCCATCTCCGCTTGGGTTAAACTTTAATCCAACTGCTTTTTCTCCATAAGTTAATTCTCTTGTGTCCATTGTTTCATCTACCATACTTTTTTACCTTAACCAACGCTATCGCTTTGGGTGGGGTTATTTTATTTCTCTTATTAATTCTGGTTGTTGAGTTAATTTAAGAGGTTGATCACTAACCATATAATCACCCTTCCATTCCACATAAGCTCCCTCGGTTGTAAAAAAGAATATTCCATCAACTGTGTCTCCGTATGTTCCATCAACATCAGGGGCGCCAACTAAATATCCGTCACCTCCATAACAGCTTGGCGATGTGTTGTCGCCTCTTGCTGCATCAGTACATAATACCCCTCTATTATTTACAATATTCTCCATTGGCGTTAAATACGCTCTCAAGCTCACCGGCTGGCCTTTAACTGAATAAAATGCCATTACCTTCCCATAATTGATTAAATAGATATAAGTAATTTTGTCATTGGCATCAAACAATTTAGCTCTTTGAGCAATTGCTTTTCTAGCAGTAGAATTTTTTATATCCGGAGTTGGTACTGTTTTCACTAACTTCTTTTGAATTTCCTCCTGCTTCTTGCTTTCTGTCCCTTGAGTAGATTTCTCGATGTCGGAACATCCAGCTAAAAATAAAACTCCTACCACCAAAACCAAACTTAATATTATTTTTTTCATATTATTTTTTTAACAACATTGTTGTTGCATCTATAAAATTAGGTAAAAGACCATTTTCAAATATATTTCTATTCGCCATTTTTGCTCTTGCGTTATAATCAGCTATCTGTTGAGTTAGATAATTTTCTAATCCTTGAGCGATTGAGTTAAGCCTTGAATATTCAGTTTTATCCTCAAAGGTCCAGTGCTCTCTATTCACTGCATCAAATTTAAATCTATCAATAGAATTTTCAGCTACAACCAATTTTGCTCTACTCGCTTCAATATCTTCCTTTTGTTGCTTAAACCATTCATAGTTATAAATAGCATTTTCAGCTTCCAACGTTTTGTCGGTTATATCATAAGCCATCTGAATTTCTTTAGTGGCTACATGAGCTGGAAACAATAACACTTTTAGGCTTAAACCAAGGAGTGTAATTCCTAGCAATATTCCTATTGCAGTTAATATCTTCATAATATTTTCCCTATGGGAATTAAATTAATTATTTTTTAGCTTTTTCCTTAGATTTTTTAAACACCACCTTAAACACCGGCTCGTAATCATTTCCAAATTCATCCGTAACCAATTCAACCTTTCCTTTATCCATTAATTGAGCCATGGCTATATCACTCATCATTTCTTTTCTCATAGCAATTTCATTTCTAACTAAACTCATTTCCAATCCCAACTCATTAGCTATTAAATCCTCAAATCCATTCATATCGTCCCTAGTTATCTTTTCGTGAAATACCTTTGCGCTAAACATGCCATCAATTATTTCTTTAGCCCTCATTTGATAATAAGGCTCTATTTTTTGCTTTTCCATTTTTTAATCTTTAAAAAATTAATTTTATCTTCTTTTTTATTTTCTTTATTCCTCCATAAAATAGATTCAAGATCGCCTATAACAAAATCCAATTTAACCATTCTTTCAATTGCCTTACTACTATTAAACCCACCTTCATGAAATTTCTGATATCTTTTAATCTCCCTCCTGTGTTGCTCATAATCACCGGGAATAAGAATTGGATGGCTATCAATAAAAATGTTTTTATGTAATTCATCTCTTTCCTTTTGTACCTTTATCTGTAAATCTGATAGATATTTAATGGTTTCTTCTTGCATATTTATTCATTTATATAAATAATTATTTTATCGCTTGGCATTTTCCTTATTGCTCTTAAAGTCAAAGAGTCAATCACATCCCCATTATCATCCGTAAATATTCCAGCCTTTACAATTCCATCTAATATCGGTTTCACAAAAAGATTATCTGGGTCCCTTCTGTTACTCAATTTGAAATAAGCTTCAATCTTTATATCCACCGGCTTTTTTAATTCCTCTCCGAGCTTTTTCAATTCCGCTCTTGTATATTGGCTATAAAGGCAAGCTAGAAATAATGATTTCATTTCATCCCGAATAACCGATCGTACCGCCCAATGAATTGCCCTATTTGATTCATTCCAACTCGGGCATTTGTAATTATCAATTTCGATTTTCATTTTTTATATTGCTAATGTTTGAAGTCTTTCTTGCTCTCTTTTTTTTGCTAAATCTCGTTTGTACCATAAATCTTGCAAAGCACTGTATTTATCTTTGGCGTCTCGATAAGCTTCAACATTAGCCATCACAACTGCTCCAGTTGGATATTGTGGACTAAACCTAAATAATCCTTTGTTGTGGAGATATAATTCAAATCCGGTAATTTCTCTTCCATCAAATAATTCAGTTTTTTTATTCATGGATGACTCAAGTTCTTTTTCAAATTTATTAACTATTTCCAAATCTTCTTTATCTCTAATATCAAGACCTTTTTTAGTTGAGCTCATTACCCCGGGGTTTTGTTTATTGAATGCCATATTTTTATTTTTTAAATTGAATTATTATTTTTCCATTTTCTGACTTTTATTATTTCAGTATTTTTTAAATAAAAGTCATTATGTTTTTTGCACCATTTAGCTTTTTTAGCGATATGGAATTTTATTGTTTTCGCATAATTCCATTCTCCGCAAAAGGGGCATTTTAAATCTTCATAATCATAACCACCTATTTTTTCTATTCTTCTCTCAAAATCTTGGATTGTTTTTATTTTTGAATTTGCCATAATTATAATTTCTAATTTCTCCAATTTTTTAATCTTTCCAAAACATCATTAGAAGTATGTCCATCCCACTCAGGAGCTTTTTCAAGAGTTTCTGCAAATTCACAATCATCCCATCGTTCAATTGGTAGGTGATAAGTTATCTGCTCTCCTTTCTCCATTCCAATTCCCAAAATAAACCATCTATCCCAAACACTTCCGTCAGAATGTTTTTTTGATCGCCAAGGAAAGGTTTTACCAGCACCCATAACAAATAATCTTTTAGCAAAAAGACATGATATTATCCAAATCTCAATCCGGTGTTCATACAATTCCCCAAAAGTGTGATAACCGTCTGAAACATTCTCTGTTTTTTCTACATCAACTTCTAAATTAACGTTTTTATCTTTTTTTAGTTTAAATCCATAAGAGGCCACATCGCTTCGAGGTATTATTATTTTTTCCATATTTTTATTTATTAGCGTTAGTTATAAATTTAAATAAAGTTTCCATTGAATATTCAGTTAACCATCCCTCTTTAATCCCTTTTTCAATCCTTTCAAAACCTGCTTCGAGCTGCTCTCTATCAAAAGGAATCAATGCCTTTGCTGGTCTCAAATTCCTATTAATGTAAGCTTGCCATTGAGCTACAGTCTTAAAGTTTGGCTTCACTGTTTCGGCCCATTCTCCAATTATTTCAATATGCTTTTGATTACTTTCCTTGCACCAAGTTACGAATTGAGCTAAATTCATTAATTGATGTTCACTGCAAAATCTTTTTCCTCTCATTGCTTCCTTTTTGCAACCATCCTTAAAACAAGGATTTTTATAATTTGAAATGGGTGAAGTGGCGCTAGCCACAATATCTTTACTTTTACTAATAGATATATTACTTATCTGGTCATCATTTGATGATACCTTTGTATCATTATTTGATGACACCGTATCATCATTTAATGACACCCTATAAGATACTAGGGGTAAAATTTCCCCCCTCATCTTTTTAGCTTTATCTCTAAAAATTCTTTGAATAAATCCGTTATTTTCTAACCTTGTCAAAGAATTTTGAACTGACCTTGCTTTTGTTTTTAATTTCTCATTATCTTTTTCACATGGAAAACAAACCCTTGCTAAATAAATATTAGAAGCTGAGCATCTTCCATCCTTCAAACTATGAAGCCAATAAATAACTCCATAAACTTTATGATCTAATGGTTGCAATTTAGGGCTAAAAATAACCTGTCCGGGAATAATTAAAAAATCTGGGATTATGGTCATCTGTGTTGTTTTTTCTTTTTGCATATTTATTTTATAAATTCGCTAAATAATAACCCTCGTTATAAGTTACCCAAGGTTGAAAACCTCTTCGGCTAAACATTTCATGGGCAATTTTTATATTGTGTTTATAATCAAACAATTCAGCTGGACATTCTTTTAACTTTCCTGGCGTTTCGTGATTTATTTGAGCTACACCGCAATCAACACTCCATGCTTTTTTTCTATCTTCCAACTTGCACATATCACTATATCTTTTTCCGTTTTCATCGTAGTAATAGCAATTCCAGTTTTGAGCTGTTGGATTCAAAGCACTTTCTGTTTTAAATACTGCTAATGCAATTTTTGAATTTTCCCTAAAAACATTTTTTGTTTCTTTTTCTATTTCTTGAGCAGTGGGAGGGATATTTTTATCATCGATAATTTCTCCCTCACCATTTAACTGCTCATCCAATGAAGCATGTGCCACAGGCGAACCCACAACACCGACATCATTTATTGCTATTAACTTTTCTCCCTTAATATCTATTTTGCGTATTTCGTAGAAAACAACCGTGTAAGAAATTCCGACTATCAGCATCAATGATCCTAATAAAAATCTTGATTTCATAAATTGTTTTATTTTTTCTTTTTTCCACTTTTTAAACTGGAGCTTTTTATTTTTTAGCCAGTTTTTTATTTTTAACATCATCTCTTTTTGGTCTGTATCACCCATAAGACGATTATTTTTTATTTTCATTATTTTAGGGAAATTGATGCTTCACCCCATCAATTCCTTTAAAATAATAAAAAGCAGTGTATTTCTACACTGCTTATTTACAAATTTAGCTAAAAATAGCTATTTTTATATTATTTTTATAAAACTGACCATTGAGAGTCGCGCAAGTCGGATTTTACGACATAACACCCAAA
>DNVQ01000031.1:82002-82159 GCA_003507475.1 Candidatus Moraniibacteriota bacterium
ATTAAATTTGGATACATCTATGTACCCCCAAACAGAGCTTATTATTATTTCTAAATGGATAATCTGAGCACTTTCTATTAACCACTCCCCTAGCATTTTTAAAAAAAATTATAAACAGGTATTAGTAACTGATTTTTATAAATTTAAGGTATATATA
>DNVQ01000028.1 GCA_003507475.1 Candidatus Moraniibacteriota bacterium
GGCCGTGAGAAGATGGTAAATTTCAAAAATCATTTTTATTGGTGTTTTTACGAGTAAACATTGCAATTAATACTTGCGTGGCAATCTCTATATGAGAAATAAAACATAAAAACAATTTAACAGTATAACAATTTAACAATCTCAAAATCTTATTTTAAAATACAAAAGATAAATCCAATTCAATTATTATATTATTTGGGAAGATTATCTCTAATTTTCTTGTGATAAGTAATCGCAAAACGATGAGCTTCGTCGGTAATTTTTTTCAAAAGTCTTTCGTCTTTTAGGATATCTTTTATTTTTTTGTCTTTGATATTTCCTTTGCCAATCACTTCTAATTTTTTACGAGTGGGACCCTTGGCAATGCCCGCTAGGGGAATATCAATACTATTTTCTCCCAAAATTTTTATCCCCATGTTATAATGCCCTTTACCTCCATCGAGAATTATCAAGTCCGGCAATGGCCAGTCATTTCTAAATCGGCGAAGCAAAACTTCTTTCATCATCGCTAAATCATCTGAACCTGCAACTGTTTTAATTTTAAATTTACGATATTGAGATTTATCAGGATCATTGCCCTTAAAAACAATCATTGAACCTACCGCAAAGCTTCCGGAAATGTTTGAAATATCATAAGCTTCAATTCTTATGGTATTTTTTAATCCGTTTTCTTCGTCTCTTTTCAAAAGAGCAATTTCTTGAATATGCCTCAGAGCAAAAATTTTATTTCTCAATTCCAAAGCTTTCTCAAAATTTTCCTCTTTAGAATATTTTTCCATTTCCCGCTCGAGCATCTTCACTAATCTCTTCTTTTTTCCTCGCAAAATCATTCTTATGCCTTGAATATTATTTTTGTAATCTTCCTTGGAGATAGCATCATCATAAGGTCCGGGACAAAGTCCAATTTGAAATTCCAAGCAACCTTTCTCGCTTTTTTCATTACGGCTATGATAAGGAAAAATCCTGCGCACAATCTTTAACACTATTTGCATTTGAAATTTGGAAGTATACGGTCCATAAAAATAAGCGTATTTTAAATTTTTATTTTTTAAATCTCTTTTTTCCTCCATCACCAAATCAGATTCATGTTTGATGAAAATTCGGGGAAAATCCTCTTTGGTAATTGCAAAATAAGAAAAACTTTTATCATCTTTTCCATCCACATTCCATTTGGGCTGATATTTCCTAATCAAATTAGCTTCCAATATTAAAGCTTCCATGACTGTTTCGGTTTCGATCACTTTTATATCAGTAACCAATCTGATCATGCGCTCAATCGGGCGCAAAAATTCCTGATTAGCTTTATTTAAAAAATAGGAACTTACCCTACTTTTTAGAGTGGTGGCTTTACCCACATAAACAATCTCACCATGCTTATCTTTAAAGATATAAACACCGGAAGATGGGGGTAATTTCTTCAATCGGTTTTTAATTAATAAAATCGACATAACAAATATTGCCGTAGTTAAAAAATCCAAATTTCAAATATCCAATTTCAAATAAAATCCTAATTCCAAATTTTATAATTTTTAGATTTTAGTCATTTGGAATTCATTTGGTATTGGAAATTTGGACTTTGAAATTTTACTTTTTTTACAATTCGTTAACTCGCTAATACGTTAACTAACTAATAAATAATTCTACTTTGCCAGATCTAACTCATCACTGATTCCAATTTGGTTTACAAATTCATCTACGTGACTCACTACTATCATTGCGCCCTGGTAATTTTTTAGCGCTTGCGCAATTACCGGAATATGTCGAAAGTTTATATGGTTTGTTGGTTCATCCAAGATTAAAAGTCCTGGCTCTTGAAGTACTAACTGAGCAAAGGCCACTAATCCCTTCTGTCCTTCAGATAAGCTACCCACTTTAGAATGCAATATATTATTACCGATTAAAAAACCGCTAGCAACTGCTCGCATTCGTTCCTCTTCTTGTTTTTGCATCGCATTTATCAAAGTATTATAAACAGTTTCTTCAAAATCCAAAGTAGAAAAATCCTGCCGATAATAACCAACACGGATTCCTTCTAAAATTTTCGCTCCCTCGGTATTGTTTTTAGCCAGTCTTTCCAATAAAGTCGTTTTTCCAATTCCATTGGGACCCTTTAATAATAAATGTTGCTTTTTCTTCAAAATTATATCTACATTTTTTTCTGTCGGCTGATGATTTTTCATCACACCTACTGAAGTAATAGTAATAATATTTCCCACAACATCCGGTTGAGCAGGAATTGTAAATTTACGAATAGTTTTATCTTCCTTTCTTACATCTACCTTATCTTCTTCCATCTGCTCGATTTCGTCTCGCATTTTTTTGGCAATAATACGCATCTTTCCTCCCTTATTGGCAAAATAATTCATTTTTTCTTTATTGTCTCTGATTCTCTTTTCATACTGAGCATTTAAGCGAATTTCTTTTTCTATTTGAGCTTTAATTTCCTCCACTACTACATAATAATCTCCCACATACTGGTCAATTTTATGTTTAAAGATGTCCAAATAAATAACGCCATCAGTAAACATATTAAGAAAATCAGCATCATGAGAAATCACGATACAAGTCTTTTCGTATCCCATTAAAAAAGTCATTAAGTGTCCAATGCCTTCATAGTCCAAATTATTAGTCGGCTCGTCCAACATTAAAATATCCGGATTTTGAATCAAAGCTGAAGCCATCAGAAGTCTGGCTTGCTGTCCACCAGAAAAAGCGCTCAAGGGCTTATCGGTTGGCAAGGTAAGATTTACTATTTCCATCACCTCTTTTATTTTTTTATCCAATTCATAATCTTCTCCCTTGAAATATGAGCCAAAAAACTCTCTTAAAGTCAAAGTTAATTGCTCGCGAGGAATCACTTGCTGAGAACAAGCAATAGTTTCTCCATCTTTAATAAAAATATTTCCAGATGATGGTTTATTGGTTCCCATTATTAAATTAAATAGACTGGTTTTACCCGCTCCGTTTTGACCCATTAACGCCACTTTCATCCCTTTTCTCAAAGCAAAAGAAGCCTCGTCAAGAATTATCTTCCCGTTTTCATATTCAAACGAAACATCACTAAATCTTATCACTACATCATTGGACATATACTTTTTTTCTAAAATTTTAATTAAAACATGCTGAGAATACATTGTAACACAAAAAGTTATTTCATGCAACTTCACATAGCCCATACCACAAAGCATGCATATAATGTGCATATTAAAATAATTTAAGCTTATAAAATAAGTCACCTGTCATCAGTAATCAGTCATCAAATAACTCTGATGGCTTAATGAACTTTGACTGATAACTTATTGATATATTGCTTTTATGACATGTACTTAATATTTACTTGAAATAATCAGCCATGATGCTATAATCAAAATACTGTAAATTTTAAAAGAAAAAATATGTTGGATAAAATGAAACAACTTTATCAGATGAAAAAAATGCTAGACGGCATCACCTCTACTGAAGATTATAAGGGGATTAAAATTACCGTAAATGGCGCCATGAAAGTTCTTAGCGTACAAATCAGCGATCAGGCTCGTCAATCCAATGATTTAGAAAAGAATGTTTTGAAATCTATCAATAATGCCATGGGAAACGTACAAAAGAAAATGCAAAAAGAAATGAAATCTGGCGACCTAAAGATGCCTTTTTAAAAAACTCAAAACTTTTTAAAAAACAAGCCGTTGAGGCTTGCTTTTTATTCGGTTTTATTATTATAACTAATAAAATAAAGAGTTGCTAATTTAAAATAAAAAGATAAAATATTTTTAAAATAAATTAGCCCATGCCTTATCGTTTAGCCACTCTCTTACTTTAAGAATTGATTTTTCTATGATATTTTTATGCTCTTTAGTTAAGACAATATCTATGCGATTAACTTTATTTTTTAATTTTACTTCTTGCGAAAAATATCCTGGCGCTAAAAATTTCAAAATATTCTCTCCGCTGTTTTCCGGAAATTTTAATTCATAATAACCGCTTTTGTCTGTGATTGTTTTTCTGTTGCCATATTCAATTTTTACATTTTTCATCGGGTTATTTAATTCATCATAAACTAATCCATACACGACATTTAAATCAAAATATCTCCGAATAATCTCCACTGCCAAAGTAGCTGTCCCGTCTTCTTTCCAAATTCCCGTGCTACCCCCCACATTCAACCAATAATTAACTCCTACTACACTCTTATTTCCCTCTAAACCAAATAACATTTCCCCAATCCACCTGGCTTGTTGCTTTTCCGTCATCTCTCCATTTATATCCGGAATAGGAACCCCAAATTCTCCCAAAACTATTTGACCCCCGCTTTTTTTGGCTAAATAATCCGCATCTTTGATTAATTGTTTAGGGGTATCGGTGTAGTGATCAATTGTAACTATCTTTCCCAATGATTTGGTTGTATTTTTATCCATAATTAATTCGGCCACATCTCCGTTCATTGAAAAAAGATTGGTAATTATTTCTTTATTTATTTTAGCAAAAGATGAGTTCACTAGCCGGTACTCATCAATTAAAAATTTTTTATAACCTTCCGCATCTCCGGTTTGACGCGGATCTCCTGGCCCCCCATTTTCACACTCAGGACAAGAAGAAAAGGCATCTCCATCCTCAAAAAGATTGGGATTATTTAAAATAAACTTACTCGTCTTGGAGAGGTGCTCCTCTTTACTAATTCTCGGATAATCAAACCATCCCTCCCAGCCAGACCAGTTGCCCCGAAACCATACTTTTAAATTATGCTTACGAGCTGATCTCACCCAACGTTTTAAGATAGGCAAAAATTCATCATCGTAAGGAGTAGCGATAGCCACATGCGTAGCTCCAATTTTAGCAATATCTTCTATTTGTTTATCGATTGTCAAATCAAAAAGACTATCATCCAATTTTTCCCTACTTAAATCACGAGAATATTTCATCGTATCGATAGACTGAAATTTAAAAGATTTTTGAGATGGCACAGGATAATTAACCGTAGTTTTTTCTCTAAATATATCTTTTTCAAAATACACAAAAAAAATAATCCCCATGAGTATTAAAAAAAATATTCCAGCGCCAAAAAATAATAACAACGATAATATTTTTTTCATAATATTAGTAATTTATTAATACAATAGTTATCCCAATATTACTTGTCCGAAACAATATCTGTCCTGAGATTATCTATGAACTCTGGCTTCAATTCATAAATATCAGCAAAGGGATAATGATCAACTAAATTATACCTTTGAAATCCAGGCTTATCTTTTATTCCTCGCCAAGTAGAATCGCCATCAGAATAACTTCTTACCACAATCCAACGTGCCCAGAGATCTGGATTTTCTATAGCATTTTTGTAATAATCCTGACTCCCCTCATGAATAAATTTTTTCATAGGCAATCCAGAAGAAAAAATTATCGAATCATGAGAAGCCACAGAAATAAGAATAAATCCCTTTTTGTCAGCTGTATGATCCCTTAGCCAGCCACTCACCTCTTTAACATTTTTTTGGCTAGAGCCTACTCGAGCATCATCAATTGTTACTGCGTCTTGACTGGTAAAAGAAAAAAACAAAACAAATAATAATAATCCGATAATTGTAGGACGCAAGGGTTTAAATCTATCGATCAAATATCCCACAAAAATTGCAATAGATGGAACCATCATAATTCCATAACGAACATTAAACCAAGTTTCACCGGAAATTCCCTGAATATATAGAACAGAGTGTCCCAGATAAAGAGCCAGCACATTAAAAAATAAAGGAGCAACCAAAGCCACAGTCGCAAAACGAATATTTTTAGGCACTTTTTTATCCAGCCAAAGGATTATAGCGCTCGCTAAACCAAGAAACAAAGTAAAAGCTCCTATATTATAAGCCAAGGCATAGGCATACATCCTAAGTGAATACAGCCAATCACCCTTAGTTGGCAATGCACCAGCACTTTCTAATTGATCTTGCTGAGTATGAGCTGAGTAGGGCCCAAAAGCGAAGTAAAGAGGATCCTTAAAAATAACAGCGTTCCAGAGAAACCAAAGAAATATTCCAAAACCACCCAAGGTGAAAAACAACACAAAAAATCCCTCCGCCCTTGAATAGTCATACTTTTTAAATAAATAAAATCCAATCATTGCGGAAGAAAAGAATAACATAAACCAGGCATCATACCTAACAAGAGTTGCCAGCATAATAAAAAAAGCAGAATATAAAAAATATATCAAAGCTTCAGTTTTAAACCAACGCAATAAATGATAAGCTCCAGCCGTCATCGTTCCCAAGAGCATCAATTCTGTCATAGCTGTCGACTGGAGATAAAGAACATTTATATTAGCTGCAAATAAAATTACTCCCACCAATCTCCCTAGCATTCCCACCTCCATCTCTCTTAAAAACATATAAATCAAAAGTCCAGTCGCCACAAAAGCCGCCATCGACTGAATCGCCCCCGACAATCCAGAATGCCACATAAAATCATTCCAAATAGTTAAAATCATAAGCAAATGAGTCAATGGCAGCCATACGCTACCCAGCTGAGCAAATCCCGTGTGTAGTCCCTCTACCACTCTTCTGCCGATATCGAGATGAGACCGGGCGTCGTTATAGGCAAGACCCAACCCATTTTTATAATAATAAATGAAAGCGATGACTGAAATCAAAGAAAGCGAAAAGCCAAGAATAAAAATAATATACTTGTTGTAATAAATATCAATTGGAGTAGATATTTCGACTTTAATTTTTTTAGGAATTTTAATTTTTTTTTCGCTATTCATAATAATTTACTTATTTTTTATTACATTTTCTTTGTAAAAAAATATACCGCCCGCAAAAGCAATCAGCAAAACTGCTCCGTAAACTACGTAAAAGTATTCCCTCGAATCCAAATGTTTTTTAAAACTAACTTGATACAAAAAAGATTTAGACCCTACGTCAGAATATTTTTTATTTAAAAACTCCCAGCTTCTCATAAAATTATATTTTTCCTCATGCCCCGTTCTTTGCTCCAGCAATAGAACCTCCGCTTTAGTTGGAATAGTGCTGGTGGTAATCGCTCCTAGCGTATTTACCCAAGCCGAATAAGTAAATAAAAGTATAAATATAATTGGGAATATCCATTTTCTACTATAGGCGTGAAGACCCAAGCTAATTCCAATGGATAATATGGCATAGGTGGGAATCAAATAGCGCGAACCAAAAGCCCAACCCCCATAAGGGTCTCCCCACATAGAATAAAGCAAGACATTGAAACCAATTACCGCGATAAATAAAGAGCTTACGACCGGTTTATCACGATACAAAAAAATTAAGCCTAAAATACCAAACAAAATAACTGGCGTAAAATAAATTATGCCTCTGTCAGCGCTAACAAAATGCTCATAAAGTCCGTTATATAAATTCCTGGTTTTAAAAAATCCGAGGGCTGTCTTTTCTTTACTAACGTTGTCATCGTCCACCCTCACATTATCAATTTTACTTTTATCTATTGGTTTATTATTTTCATCAATTGCAGAAACCGAAGGCAGGGTTCCTGGTAATTGCAAAGAATCTCCATAAGCGGCGTTATTGTACCAGAGAAAAAAAATGATGGGCGGCACTATGGCCACAAAAGTGATTAAGCTTTTCAGCAGTGAGTAAAAAAAATTTCCTCGAGATAAATCAGCTCTCAACAAAATTATCATTTTATAAAAAGCAAATACTCCAACCGGCAACATCAGAAAAAAATTAGGATTGTCTATAATCACAGACAAAGTACAAAGAAACCAAATAATAGATAAGGAAATATAATTGTTATATCGAATAATCAAATACAAAGAAACGAGCAATAAAAAAACTGATATATGATGCTGATAAAGATTAACACCATAAGCAAAGGCTGGCGTTGCAAAAACAAAGGTTAGCGCCCCCAGAAAAGAAGCCCATCTCCCCGCCCCTAGGCGAGAGGAAATCGCAATAATTAACAAAAAATTTAAAAAAGCAAACACACTAATTAGGCCATAAGTTCCAACCTGGGCTGCGCCGAAATATCTACCGATTAAATAACCCGGTAAAACAACAAAA
>DNVQ01000014.1 GCA_003507475.1 Candidatus Moraniibacteriota bacterium
TCAGCATGTTAGTCTCTGAGGATTTTCTAATAAATTAGAATCTTTCCTGCTGATTATCTGCACTGATAGCATTTTTACTGATTAAAAAATAAATTTATAATCGAGTAGCTTCAGATACTCCAGACTTTCCAGCATATAGCTGATTTACATCCCGAAAAAAATTAATTAATCGGGATAGGCGTTTACTTTTCCTTTGCATTTTTCTTTATCATAGCTTGTTTATCTTTACTCTAATCGTCCCAGTTATTCTAATTCCACTACTACGTAGAATCAGAACCTTAGGACGATTATAGTTATCGCCGACGTTCACTGGCGCTTCGGGAATTGGCGTGAACCGCTTCCGTTAACGTTCCAGCACTGGTCAGGTGTCAGCCCCTATACTTCAGCTTGCGCTTTTGCAGAGACCTGTGTTTTAGATAAACAGTCGCTAGGGAATCTTTAGCTGCGCCCAATGCCACACAGTGGAATAACCAAATAACAAATCACAATTTCCAAACAAAATTCAATATTCAAAATAATAAATCACAAACAAATACATGTTTTGAAATTTAGAATTTTGGTTTTTGGAATTTATTTGGTTTTTGGAATTTAGAATTTGAAATTTCCAATGTGGGGCACTGGGAAGACATCTCGCTAACTTACGTCTAGATTTTTTGCCGAGTTCCTTAACGAAGGTTCTCTCGTTCCCCTTGGGCTACTCGCCCTATCTACCTGTGTCGGTTTTGGTACGATTACAACAATACGAACCTTAGAAGCTTTTCCTGGCACTCTGCTCGCTACTGTGCGCCACTCCGAAGAGCGGCTTCCAGAATACTCTTGGACTTAATGCATGGCGGATTTTCCTACCATACGTCCTCAAGTACCCTACACAAATCCAATTATGTGCAGTAGTTACTAAAATGCGTCACTCCATCGAATATTGTTGTAGTCACGGAATATTAACCGTGTGTCCATCGACTACGCCTTTCGGCCTTGCCTTAGGATCGACTAACCCTGGGATGATTGCCATTGCCCAGGAAACCTTGGATTTTCGGGGTGTGAGGATCTCACTCACATTGCGGTTACTCATGCCAACATTCTCACTTCTCTACGCTCCACCATGGCTCACGCCTTTGACTTCATCGCATAAAGAACGCTCTCCTACCAATCCGTGTGCAACACGGAAACACCAAATAACAAATCACAATTTCCAAACAAAATTCAATATTCAAAATAATAAATCACAAACAAATACATGTTTTGAAATTTAGAATTTTGGTTTTTGGAATTTATTTGGTTTTTGGAATTTGGAATTTAGAATTTCTGTGTTACACACAGATTCCATATCTTCGGTATCATGTTTAGCCCCGTTACATCTTCGACGCGAAATCTCTAAGCTAGTGAGCTATTACGCACTCTTTAAAGGATGGCTGCTTCTAAGCCAACCTACTAGGTGTTTCAGAAATTTCACTTCCTTTACCACTTAACATGAATTTTGGGACCTTAGATTATGATCTGGGCTTTTTCCCTTTTGAGCCTCGACCTTAGCGCCGAGGTTCTAACTGCCCGGATAAGAAACAAAAGAATTCGGAGTTTGGTTGAGTGTCCTACGGCGAACCGCGAAAACTCATCCAGTAGCTCTACCTCCCTTGCTCATTTCCCGAACGCTAGCCCTAAAGCTATTTCGGAGAGAACCAGCTATCGCCAAGCTCGATTGGAATTTCTCCCCTACGCACAAGTCATCCCCTGAAGTTGAACGATCAGTGGGTTCGGGCCTCCCCCCAATGTTACTTGGGGTTCACCCTGCTCATGCGTAGCTCGCCTGGCTTCGGGTCTAATTCATACGACAAATTCGGCGGTTAAGCCTCGCTTTCACTACGCATATCCCACAAAGTGGTTTATGCAAGCCGTATAAAATTAACTCGTTGGCCCGTTCTACAAAAAGTACGCCATTGCGGTGTAAACACCGCTCTGACTCCTTGTTAACATATGGTTTCAGATACTATTTCATCTCCCTCATCGGGATGCTTTTCACCTTTCCCTCACGGTACTTGTTCACTATCGATCTCGTATAATATTTAGTCTTGGAAGTTAGTGCTCCCTGATTCAGACAGGATTTCTCCGGTCCCGTCCTACTTGAGGATAGTCTCATCACTTTATATTTTTTTTCGTATACAGGGCTGTTACCTTCTATGGCCACTCTTCCCAAAGTGTTCTACTAAAAAATATAAAGCAACCACGATCAAACGAGTACGACTACCTCGCAACCCCAATGCCACGCAGTGGAATAACCAAATAACAAATCACAATTTCCAAACAAATCACAATACTCAAAATAATAAATCACAAACAAATACATGTTTTGAAATTTAGAATTTTGGTTTTTGGAATTTATTTGGTTTTTGGAATTTGGAATTTGAAATTTCCAATGCGTAGCACTGGTTTAGACTGTTCCGCTTTCGCTCGCCACTACTGACGGAATCTCTATTGATTTATATTCCTCTAGCTACTAAGATGTTTCAGTTCACTAGGTTGACTTTATTATTCTATGAATTCAAATAATAATTCCTGCTAAAAAACAGGAGGGTTTCCCCATTCGGAAATCCACGGATCAAAGCTTGCTTGGCAGCTCCCCGAGGCTTATCGCAGCCTGCTACGTCCTTCATCGCTCATACGAGTCAAGGCATTCTCCATATGCTTAAGTAACCTTTTCTCTTTTAATTTCCCGTCACTCAAGAGCAACGGGAGAGTTAACAGTTAATAATCATCTACTAGACAAGTAGATTATTAACCCCCATCGCCCTTAGAGCGACAGGATTGTTTCCAGTCGCCCGAGGGCGACAGGATGATTGTTTTGATAAAATTGCTTTTTACCTACGCTTATATTTTTCTCTGACATCAATCTTCTTCCGCGAAAAATAAGATCAACATTCAAATATAAGTCTATTCAATTTTTAAAGTTCCGTATTCTCACCCATCCATTATAGATGGACTGAATCACGCGGAAATATTTTTTCACATTTTTTTCCAATGAAGAAATATTTCGGCACGATATCTTATTTATATAATTTTCAATTTTTAGCAAATAAAAAACCCGTCTTTATGACGAGAAATCACTGACAACCAAAAAGTTGTTTTTGGATTCACCCGTTTCGATATTGAATTTTATTTATCTTTTTTCTCAAGTAATATATTATTTAATATTTATAATAAACTTCTTGAATGCCATATAATACTAGCAAAGGATTTAAAACGTGTCAAGGGTTTGCAGATATGAATTATGTATTATGTATTATGTATCAAGTATCATAAGGAAAAAACCTCTTTTTTTCTAAAAAAACATGCGCATAATCGCCTTGTATGTGTCATCCCGGAAAGTAGATTTTATTGAATGAACGAATGTGAATCATATAAAATCACTTATTCAGGATCTTAAGCATTAAACAAGAGATTCTGAATAAGTGATTTTTATCCGCTCATTTCTTCGCGGTAAAAATCTACTTTCCAGAATGACAAGTGGTAAGTAACTTTCCAATTTTGTCATCCTGAACTTGTTTCAGGATCTCTGAATTATATTTACATGAAATTGATTAATGATTAATTGGATTGGATATTATTCAAAAAAACAACGCTATTTTTTATCTGTTCTTTTATTAAATTATTTACCAAAGAATCATTCGCGATTCTTTCTAGCAATTGTGAGCGTTTAATTTGACTACCCAGAGACAAACTTCCATTTTCATTTTTAAACAGAGGCGTTAAAACAAATTCAATTTTATTTTTATTTAAAGAAGCGGTAACTATCAATTCATTTTTTACATCCTCGGAAAAATATTGATCAAAGACAAAATTTCCCAAAGAATAAAAGATGGCTTTGTTTTTATAAACCTCAATCGGTTGCACTACGTGCGGATGACTTCCGATAATTAAATCCGCTCCGCTATCGATAAAATTATGCGCAATTTTTTGCTGGCTTTCAGATTGAATTAATTCATATTCTCTTCCCCAATGTGCATATACAACCACAATGTCATTTTTATTTTTTGCATCTTTTATTTTGGCAGATATATTTTCAAAATCTAATTTAGAAAATTGATTATAATTAACCAGCGCAATTTTTAATCCATTTATTTTCTTTTCTAGATAACCATTTTTATCGTTCGCAGGAGAACCAAAATACCCCACCTTATTTTCTTTTAAGAAATCCATCGTCTCTTGCGCACCACTTTCCCCAAAATTTAAAATATGATTATTGCCTAAGTTAACCATATTTATTCTGTTATAAGCTAAGAAATTTTTAGTGCTGTCTTTATCGAATGTAAATTTAAAATGATTCCTGTCTGTCGTCTCAATTGCCAGCGAAACTGTCTCACTGTCAGTCACTGGTCCTTCTAAGTTTACAATGTTTAAATCTGAATCTTGAAATATTTTTGATATGTTTTTGGTAAAATATTCCACTCCATTTTTTTCGGTAATGACTCTATTATATCTATCCAACATCAAGTCTCCGGCAAATAATATTTTAACTTCTTTTGAAAATTTCTCTACAGGAATTTTAGAAGTTTCTTTATCAATTGCCTTAGCACTCTCTCTTCCCGCTAAAACATTGTAACTTTTTTTTCGGCTAAAAAACCCTGCTCCGTAAATCAAAGTCAAAAATAAAACAATAAAAAGCAAAGAAAACAAAATAATTTTTTTAGGTAAGTTCATAATATTATTTATAAATTAGTATAATTGTAACAGTCATCATAAGAATTTTCAACAACAATCCAACTCCATGCTTTCGAGCTTATCATAAATACAGATTAATATATTCTAGACACGATGAATCATGTCTCTACATTCAAAATGCCCTCTGAATCAAATTGTAGAGACGTCGATTTATCGCGTCTCAAATCAAAGGTTTTAACTAGAATTTTATTAATTTCTCATCCTTGCTTTTTACTTCATTCTGTGCTATAATTAAAAATTATGTGGTTAATGAGGAACTAAATCACCTAACGACTATAATTTAAAAAGAAACCCCCTCTTTAATTCTCCCCCTTGAGTACAAGAGGGAGAGGATAAGGAATTATTAATAATAAATAAATGAATAATAAAGATTTCGATACAGTGGTAATCGGCGGTGGGCCGTCGGGAATGATTTGCGCGGGTTTTGCCGGACGAACCGGAAAGAAAGTTTTAATCGTGGAAAAAAACTATCTCTTGGGAGAAAAGCTGAAACTCACCGGTGGAGGTCGTTGCAATATTACTAACGCTGAGTTTGATACGGAAACTTTTTTAAATAATTTTCCGGGTGCTAAGAAATTTCTCTATTCCCCTTTTTCTAAATTTGGCGTCCAAGATACTTTTGATTTTTTTGCCAGCCTCAATCTTCCGCTAGTGATTGAAGCACGAAAAAGAGCTTTTCCTAAAACACAATCAGCGCAAGACGTGATTGATAAATTAAAAGTTTTCATGAAAAGTAATAACGTAACCATCAAAAACAATACTTCTGTTGTTTCAATGGAACAAAAAGATGGCGTGATAAAATCAGTCACACTTTCATCGGGCGAAAAAATAACCGCCAATAATTTTGTCCTTGCTACTGGCGGACTAGCTGCTCCGCAAACCGGTTCAACTGGAGACGGTTTTAAATTTCTTAAAAAACTTGGACACACTATTGATAAATCCCAACCGGATATAGTTCCACTCACTACTTCCGCAAGCTGGGTACATAATTTATCCGGCCTAGATTGGTCTTTTATGGAAATCAGCTTCATCCAAGATGAAAAAGTTAAACTCAAAAAATTAGGTAAAATTCTTTTTACTCATTTTGGNNATTGATTTATTTCCCGATACTACGGAGCATGAACTAGATAAAAAAATCTTAAAATTATTTGAAAAAAATCTCAACAGCAAAGTAAAAAATATTTTGCCGGAATTGATTTTTAAAAATATTTGTCTGGAGGTTTTAAATTTGCCAGATGTTAATCTTTCAGAAAGAGTGATCAACTCCATCAATAAAGAAGAGAGAAAAAACCTGAGTAAGAAATTAAAAAATCTCACCTTCCCTATTACTGGCACGTTGGGATTTGACCAAGCAGTAGCCAGTGACGGCGGAATCAATCCCAGGGAAGTTAATTTTAACAATATGACTTCCCGTCTATACCCCAATCTTTATTTACTGGGTGATATCATTCATATCAATCGCCCCAGCGGTGGGTTTTCCTTGCAACTTTGCTGGACTACCGGCGCGGTTGCAGGAAAGCATATTAGCGAACTAGCTCCGCCAGCTGGCGGATTAGCTTTTTAGAAGGTAGCTTTTTAGTATCAAAAACATTAAAACAAAAGAACAATATTAAAATTCAACATCAAGTATTGAATTATGTATTATGAATTATGAATATATATTCTGAAATGCTTGAAGTTATCAGTCATCCGCAATCGGTCATTGAAATATATTTTAACTTTGATGACTAATGACCATTGACTTGATGACTATATTTACTACTCTATAAATTCTCTAATCGAAAATTAAAAACAACCTCGATTTTTATATCGAGGTTGTTTTTGTTTTGTTTTATTTAGAAATTTTTTAATTCCCTATGGCCTAACTTCCTTCCACTCGCTGCTTACTGGACAATCACCATTATTGCAAGCTTGTTGAGTTACCTGCTCGAAACAATTTGCATATCGAACTGTTCTAGTTTGAATTCCAGGACCACAATTTTTATTGCAGTCACTCCAATCTGGAGTTAAATCAGGAGTACACGTAACAGTAACAGGCACAGTATCCAATATTTGAACACCTCCAGAATTAGTGCAAGCAATTCTATATTGCAAGGTAGTTGGTGGAGCTGTTGAGTTTGCAGGTTGTGGAGCAGTAATCAGGCCTATATTAGGCTCCGATCCATTTATTGATTTTGAACCTGACCAACCCACTCCGGTATTTGAAGCTGGTACATTACAGGAAGTAGCATATGTAGAAGACCAGCTTATATCAATAGGATTAGATTTATTAACGGTAATAGCAGTTTCAGATCCATTTATTTCTAAAACTGGAATCGCATCTACATACTTAGAATTGGATTCATTTTGACACACCAATGTTCCAGGAGTAAAAAATGTATCCACATCAGTAGCCAACATCAGACCATCAACTGCCGGAGATCCCCAACTCACAGGCTTCGTATAATAACAATTATTATTATAATAACTAGTATCTACCCAGCCGCCCCCGGCACTTGGGAGTGGACCAGCATTATCACAATGAGTCGCGCCAGTACATGAATTAGTGTAATAGTTTCCGTGACAAGTATTATAATAAGAACGCGGGCAATCAGAACA
>DNVQ01000060.1 GCA_003507475.1 Candidatus Moraniibacteriota bacterium
AATAAATAATTAATTGGATATTGATTAGATCCTGAATCAAGTTCAGGATGACAAATCGGAGGTTGAATAGGATAATAAGTAATAATAAATTAATATAATACAAAAATATGAAAAAATTTTCACCCAATATGTTTCTGATGGCGCTCGGGGCCGGAGGGATTGCTGTGAGCGGTTTTGCTTTTTTAAATTACACTGTTACTCATAGTAAAGGGCTTATAACTTATGCTATGCTTCACGCCAAAAATCTTTCTTCTTTTGAAAAATTTCTCTACGGCTTTACGGAGACATACATGATAATTTTTACGGTTATTCATCTGATTTTAACTTTTTTTCTTTTGAAACGTTATTTTAATTGGAAAGGAACTAAGGAATATAAGCAGATTTTAAATAATCCTCTTTTGAATAGTTCTCTGTTGGTTCCGTTTGTATCTTTATTTATGACTTTTAATGTGGTCTTGGGCACGGTGCGATATTTTGTACCGATGATTTCGGATAATTTGCAAGCTATGATGCTCCCTGGATTAATTGCTTGGGGATTATTGTGGCTAATTTTAATGCTCTTGGAAACAAAAATATTAGTTATAGCTTTTTCCAGTAAATTTGATGTTTCTAAAATCAGCTTCGCTTGGTTGATGCAACCTTTTTCTTTAGGAATGGCAACTGTAACCGGAACGGGGATTGCTGCTTTGGCTACTAATGCATCGATTGCTCATGTAGCTGCTTTTATTTCTTTGATTTCTTTTACGATGGCGATATTTCTCCTAGTGTTTAAATTATTCTTTTTGTTTAAAAAATCTTTGTCCGAAGAAAAATTACCCGACACACAATTGTTACCAAGTGTATTGATGGTGGTTCCGATATTAACCGTATTGGGAATAAGCGCTTTTCGTTATGGACATTATCTGGAAAGGCAATTCGGATTTCATCTGGGCGCTTATTTTTTGATAGTAACCTTGGTAACTTTTGTTTTTCAAACTTGGTATTTGTTTTTTGGGTTAAACTTGATTAAGAAATATCTAAGCAAGGAAATGTCGAAAGAATATCATGTTAGTCAATGGGGATTGGTTTGTCCTTTTGTGGCTTATGCCGTAATGGGAAGTTTCGTTTTTGCCAATTTTGTGCCCAGCGTATTTTTATTAAGTTTGATTGTTTTATTGACTTTCTTATTTATCGGTCTTTATTTTTATCTCCTTGCTAAACAATTGCGTTGTCATGGATTGAATACAAGTGACGCTAAATCTTTTTGTTCCAATAATATAATCTTACCCGAGATGATAGAGGAAAGAGCCTAATCAATTTTAAAAGCTGGTTGTTTCAAATTGAGTAATCGGCTTTTATTTATTTTTATTTCTTTAAATTATATTTTGAAATATTTTTTAGTTTTTGTGCGTATCAAATAAAATAAGGATAAGCTAAAAATATTATTATGTTGGGAATAGTTGCAATGATTTTAAATATTATATTTTATCTAGTCGAAGCCTTACTTCTTTTACGTTTTGTATTGATATTATTTTCTGCCAACTTATCGGCACCTTTTGCCAGATGGGTATTTGATAAATCCCAAGTATTTTTGGCACCTTTTGGAAATATATTTCCAAGAATAGATGTGGCTGGTTTTGATGTGGATTTTACAGTTCTCTTTGCCTTATTGGTGTATGCGATAGTGGGACAATTGATTATTAGCTTAGTGGATTTGATAACTAATTCGAGAACTGTGAGATAAAAAATATTGACTATATCATTATTTTATGATATATTTTTTTGTTAGTTCTTATTATATTAAATATACACAAACTTACAGTTAAATAATTTAAAAAATGATTAATTAACTGTGAGTTTGTGTGAGGGACTGTAGTTTATCTGAAAATATTTTAGAGAGAGGAAATTATCATGACAGAACTCAGTGAAGTAACGTTGGACAGTGCAAAAAGGCATATTGAAGCCGTTATGCTCGAAAGACGTATCGAAATTAAAGATCCAATAGGATTTTTCATCGAGAACATAGCCAAGCTCGAAAAGAGGTTGGCTGATTTCAAAGAAGGCAGAGATATTCCAGCGGATATGACTCAGGAGGAAGCTATCACTTGGCTGTCCGGTGTTTTGGCGTATCAAAAAGCCTACCTGACTTGCTATCAGAAAGTGCCAATCTGGTTAACAACAGCTAGATATGAGAGAGAGCTCTATATATTAGTGAAAGAAGAGTCTATTCCTTTGGCATTGGGTAGATTTTTGATTGCTGTTATTGTGGCTCATGTTCAAAAAAATACTGCCGCCATTGCAACTGATTCTCGTATTCAATTGGCTAAGGCCTATCTGCAAGGCGGTATTGAATTGAGTGATTCCGCTATGAATTATCTTTTTGATGTAATGCTTTTTGTTCCGGAAGATGAGAAGGAAAGATCATTTTTCGTTCTTGTCAAAAAATATCCTGGTGGCCAGTTGAAATATTTGAAAGATGTGTAAATTTTTTTGAAGTTGATTTATTTCCTATTCATTCTAACAAGGGAGAAGAAGGATGGTAACTGTAAATGATATGATAGGTGAAATTGTTATTCAGAAAGGAATGGCCGCAGGAAAAATCATAGACAGGCAACTTTGTGATAGTGAAAAAGTCTGCTGTCCTGGTGTGACTGTCAAATTGGGTCATGCTGCGGAGCTAGTGAAGAAATCGCATCTTCTTCCTGATCTTTTAGTAGAACTCAATGCTTTGCCGGATTGTTCGGCGTAAAAAGATTAAGGAAATAAGTTTTTTGTCCTTATTGAGAAAATTGCAAGAAAGGCAAATCTTTGTATCACATCGACTTGCCTTTTTAAATTGTGAAACTATTTGATTTTGAGGTGTGTTCGTGATAGTTTTAGATAAAGCCAGTTTCCGAAATTTATAAAACCGCAGGCATTAAATTTGATTTTTCGCAGGAGTATATCGCGGAATTAATGAAATTTGTGAAAGAGGAGTTGGAAAATTGATTAATTTTGATTATGTGGTAATTTATTATGTTTCAGTTCTTTTTATCTTTATGTTCAACAAATTTGCAGTTAAGTAATTAAAATCATTTGATTATTTGATCATGGGTTTGCGTGAAGAGGTGTAGTTCATCTGAAAATATTAGAGAGAGGAAATTGTTATGAAAGAATCCAAGGAAATAACATTGGCTGATGCGCAAATGTATATCGAAGTGATTGCACGTGCAAAGTGTATTGAAATCAAAGATCCAATTGAATATCTTATTGAAAATATAGCCAAGTTTGAAAAGAGGTTGGCTGATTTCAAAGAAGGGGTGGATATCCCGGTGGATAAGACTCAGGAAGAAGCTATTGTTTGGCTATCTGATATCATAGAGTGTCGAAAGGCATATCTAGTTTGTTATCGGAAAGCGCAGAAATAAAACTTATAATTTATTTTTGGAGTTATATGCTCAATAATAAGATTGCGAGAAAGGCGGGTTTTTGTATCACATTGACTTGCCTTTTTTAATGGGAAAATTATTTGATTTTGAGGTGTGTTCGTGATAGTTTTAGATTGGAATTTAATTTGAATCTATGAATCAAAAATCAAATCATTATATTTTCTTAAAAGTTATTTTTATTTTGGTGTTTTTACCAGTGGTTTTAATCTGGGGAATTTGGAAAAAAACATCTTGGAGCAAGCAAAATAAATGGCTCGTCACTATCGCAGTGGTGGCTGTTTTTTTATTTTTTTCTGTAATTTTAGTAAATGATAATAAAAATGAACTAGCTGATTTAAAAACTCAAACAGAAGAACTGCAAAGACAACTTGAAAAAGAGAGACAAAAAAATTTACAGTCTAAAAATCCAGAGGAAAACGTAACTCCAAAAAATGAAGAGATAAAACCGCCCGTCGAAGAAGAAAAAAATCAGGAAGAAAAATTTAAAGTTTTAAACGTGGTCGATGGCGATACTCTTTCGGTAGAAATCAACGGAAAAAAAGAAGTTTTGAGACTGATTGGAATTAATACTCCCGAAACAGTTGATCCTCGAAAACCGGTAGAGTGTTTTGGCCAAGAAGCTTCCAAAAAAGCCAAGGAAATTCTCACAGGAAAAATGGTGAGATTAGAAAATGATGAAACTCAAGGCGAGCGGGATAAATACAATCGACTTTTGCGCTATTTATATTTGGAAGACGGAACTAATTTTAATAAGTTGATGATTGAAGAAGGTTATGCTTACGAGTATACTTATAGTACTCCATATAAATATCAAGCTGATTTTAAAACTGCGCAGCAAAAAGCCGAGAGAGAAAATAGGGGACTTTGGGCAGATGATACTTGTGATGGAAAATTAACCACAGAAGTTGATGAAATAACCATTGAAAATACTTCCGCACCCATTATTGTCGCACCGGCAAATAATGAATCAAGCGGAGAGTATGCGTGTAATTGCAGTAAGACTTGCCCGCAGATGGAATCTTGCGCTGAAGCCCAGTATCAACTTAACACTTGCGGTTGCACTAAACGCGACGCAGATAAAGATGGAATTGCTTGTGACGCGGATTGTCAATAATTTTTTTTTAAATTCAATTATATGAAAGAATTGCAATCGAAACAACTTGGCTCTGAGCCAGATTGGGCAACTCTTTGGTGGTTACATGAATCGAAGCAATTAAAAGAAAAACTTACTAAGGAAGAAGTTCAAAAAATAAATCAATTTGTCAAAGATCATCCAGATTTGGATATGTGGGAAATTGATGAGAATTCCTAAATAAATCTTCATTGATTCAGGAGTTTTTTAGGCTTGATAAAAGGTATTATCGAATGTATACTGGTTATGATAAGTTTGTTTATATTTTATCAATAATGAATAAGGAAAAAACAAAGGACAAATTTACTTTTATAGATTTATTTGCCGGTATAGGCGGTTTTCATATTGCTTTTAGAAACTCTGGGGCGAAATGTGTTTTTGTCAGTGAATGGAATGAGTCAGCGAGAAAGACGTACGAAGCAAATTTTCGGAAAATAGACCCGGAAATATTTGAAAATGGTCATTTCGTCGGAGATATAACAAAAGTTGATCCGAAAGATATTCCAGATTTCGATATTTTAACAGGTGGGTTTCCCTGTCAGCCATTCAGTCAAGCGGGATTTAAGAAAGGTTTTGAAGATACTAGGGGAACACTTTTTTTTAACATTGCTCAAATAATAAAAGAAAAAAAGCCTAAAGCTTTTTTTCTTGAAAATGTTAGACATTTATTGAAGCACGATAATGGTAAAACATTTGCGATGATAAGAAAAACAATTGAAGAAGATTTGGGTTATTCTTTTCATTATAAAATTGTTAAGGCATCAGATTTTAATCTTCCTCAGCATAGACCACGTTTATTTATGGTTGGTTTTAGGAATAAGAAAATACCATTTTATTTTCCTGATCCAGTTGAGCTTACAAAAACCATTTCACATATATTTGATGGAAATGCGGAAAAAAAAGTTGGATATACTTTGAGAGTTGGAGGAAGGGGTTCTGGAATAAATGACAGAAGAAATTGGGATTCATATATGGTTGATGGTGAGGTCAAAAGATTAACTCCGAAAGAGGGTAAAAGAATGATGGGATTTCCGAATAATTATAGCTTCCCCGTCTCTGATTCTCAAGCAATGAAACAACTTGGCAACGCAGTTGCAGTGCCAGCTATTCAAGCAGTAGCTGAGGCGATAATAAATTCATTAACAAATTATTATGATAAAAGGAAATAAGGGAGAGTGGAGTGAGTTTTATGCTTTTCTTAAAATACTTACGGACGGTAAAATGTTTACAGCTGATAAAGATCTCGAGATATTGAGAGATAATTTTTATATTGTTTTGAAAATTATCAGAGAAGAAACAAATGGAAAAAAGTCATATGATATTTCGAAAGGAGATGGAAAAATAGTTATAAAAGATGATGTCGTTAGTGGCTTAAATGATGTAGTTGAAATAGAAAAAATAAAAAATAGAGTTGTGGATATTTTTGAAAAAATGAAAAATTCCAGAAATACAACTTTTGAAATATCACTTGCTGAGAAGACTATGAAAGATTTGCATTGTTCTCAAATAAAGGCATCAAGTGGAAGAAAAGCTGATCTGATGATTGTGTTGCATGATAAAAAGTCTCCAGCTTTTCCAGAATTAGGATTTAGTATTAAGTCTATGCTTGGTTCACCATCAACGCTTCTAAACGCTTCGGGAGCTACGAACTTTATTTATAGCGTTATTGATTATAGTGATGTCAATGAGGACTCTGCATCTTGCAATGGAGCACTTACAGTTCGGGATAAAGCTAGTCATATATATGGTTCAGGAGGTTGTTTAAAATATTGTGGTATGGATAGTGAGGGATTTAGAAAAAATTTGAGAAAAATAGATTCTAAATTTCCAGAAATAATAGCTGAAATAATAAAAAGTTACTATAATGGCAAAGGTTCCAAAATTTCGGATCTTGTAAATTATATTTCAGAAGATACTGAATTTTGTGCAAAGCTCGATTTTAATAAGAGCGATTTTGTTTTCAAGGTAAAAAGGTTTTTATCCGATGTAGCCCTTGGAATGACCCCTAAAAAAGAATGGGATGGCTATGCCAAAGCCCATGGGGGATATATAATTGTAAAAGAAAATGGTGAGATTGTTTGTTATCACATTTATAATCGGGACGAGTTTGAAGAATATCTTTATAATAATACCAAACTTGATACTCCAAGTACAACGAGGCACAAATTTGGTTATGTTTACAAAGAAAATGAAGAAAAGAAAATTAAATATAACTTGCAAATCAGATTTATAAAATAAGGAAATGGTTGATATTTTTTCAAAAAATAAAAGATCTGAAATAATGTCTAAAATAAAAGCGAAGGAAACAAAGTTGGAGATAAGATTCAGAAAGGAGCTTTGGAGGGCTGGATTTCGATACAGGAAAAATGCGCATGGCTATTATGGAAAGCCGGATGTTTTGCTTAAAAAATACAAAACAGTCATTTTTATCGATTCATGCTTCTGGCATGGATGCAAAAAACACTTTAAGTTGCCAGCCACAAAAAAGGAATTTTGGAAAATTAAAATAGAGCGCAATAAGCAACGAGATAACGAAGTTAACAGATATTATAAAAAAAATAACTGGATTATAATTAGGATTTGGGAGCATCAGCTTAGAGAAAATAAAAATTTTTTTATAGAAAAGATTATTAAAAAAATAAAAATGATAAATTAAAAAAATATATTTTGATTTACGTAAACATTTACGTACATATTTACGTAAATGTTTTTTTAATCTTTTCATATATTGCACAAATATATATTCCTTGTTATCATAAAAAACTGCTAAACGGCAGTTTTTGTAGCTTTAAAAGTGAATGAGTTTGTGTGATTGTTGCGATAGAATTTTACTTGTGACTGGAAACTAACCATCAATTAAAAAGGAGAAAAAGATGGAACAGCAAAAACCTTTATCTGATTTGCTCAATGATTGCGTGGGAACAGAACCAACCAATTCCGCTATTATAGCTTCAGGTGGAGGGACGACGGCTGAAGTCTACATGCTCGGAGCTAAAAATGGTTGGATTCCTGGTGTTGATATAAGACTCTTAATTTCCACTGTAGAAGGAGCTGGTTGTATAAGTAAGGCCAAAAATTGCGGTGTGCGTACTGTTACAATTAACAGAAAATCTTTCGGTAAAAATCAGGATGCTTTCAATGACGAAATTGCCATAACGTTAGATGCATTAGAAATAGAGCTAGTTTTTTTGGCTGGCTGCAATCAATTTATCCGAGCGTGTCCTGGAATTTATTTTGCCAACAATCATCCTGCTCCCAAAGAAACCGATGGGGGTAGAGGCATGCATGATATCATGCTTCACGAACATGTGCTCATGAGGATTAAGGATAAGATAAGTAGATATCCACACATGATAAACGAAGTGCATCGCACATGCGTTGATCATCATGAAGCGATACCCCGAGACCGATCAAAGCGGGGGATGGACATTGGTGAGCCATTGACGACTGCGTGGGTCGATATCCCGCCTTATATCATTAGTCAGTTTATTGAGGGCATACTTGATCTTCGTTCGGCGGCAAAGCTTTTACAGCAACACGTCATGCGTTATGAATATGCATCCATAATTTCCAATGCAATCATGGACGGGATGAGAGTTCGCGACGCAAAAAAATACGGTATTGATATGGGAGGATTTTAGTTCTTTAAAATATCCAATTGAATTAATGTAGCATAAGAAGACTTATGGGCGTAATGCTTGTAGGTCTTTATTTTTTATAATTTTCTTAAGTTCATTATAAATGCTATTGCGCAGAAAATAGATTTTGATTTTTTATTGAAACTTATTGATTGACATTTGGGCTAGTATTTGCTTTGATTGTATAAAGCTTTTGAATATAATTTTATTTCAAATAGTTGGGTTATTTAAAAAAAAGAATGCGTGCTTACTTTTTCTTGAGATTAACTTTTGCAAGGAGATTGCTATGCGTGAAAATAAACTAGAAAAAGCTTTTGGAAGAAAAAAAGTATTTCTTCCCGTTATTCATGCAGTAAACAAAGAGCAGTGCTTGCGAAATGTCGCAATCGCTGCTTGGTCCCAGGCTGATGGGATATTCCTTATTAACCACAATATTGGTGCCAATGAATTGGTAGCAATTTTTCAGGTTGTGAAGAATAAATTTCCTGATTTATGGGTGGGTGTTAATTTTCTCGATCTTTACAAAGAAGATGCGGCCCAAAAAGCCATTGCTATCGGAGCAAATGGTTTGTGGACGGATGATGCTGGTTTATATGAAGGCATGAGGGAAAAACCTGTCAGCAGAAATGAATTGCTTGGACAATGGGAAGGGCTCTATTTCGGTGGCGTGGCTTTTAAATATCAAAAAGAAGTTAGGGATATAGCATCTGTCGCAAGGTTATCCTTGGATGCTGTAGATGTGGTTACTACCAGTGGTGCGCGTACAGGAACGGCTCCTTTGGTGGACAAAATTTCAATCATGCGAAAGGCTATTGGTGATTTTCCTATGGCTATCGCCAGTNNCATACTGAGCTTGATCCAGAAAAAACTCAATTACTCTCCACTACCATTCATGATTGGAAAGAATGAATGGGAATGACTAATGAAAAACAGGAAGGAAATAAATATGGATAAAGAAAAAGAGCCAACAAAGGCGGAGGTATTGGGAAGATCTTTTGCTGATGCTATAATTTTATCTGCGCACATGGCATACAATGCTCCCAGGGGAGTAGCTATAGTCAGAGCTTGCATAGCAAGACTGCAGGAAAGAATCTGTGAAATCCAGCCCAAAAAGGCAGATCTGAAATATAAAGAAGCAAGATATGGTAAAAAAGAACAGTCTCAGACAGACATTCAGTAATAAAAAGTCACACCAATGACTGATGTGCGGGCAGGAGAATTAAAATTTTTTCTCCTGCTTTTTTGTGTCTCAAAATTATTCAAAGAAAGTTTTGGGCAAATATTATTTTGAAATTGTCCTATTTTTTTATTTTTTTTAGGTTCATTATAAATGCTATCGCGCACAAAACGCACCTAGGTTTTTAAGCTTAAGAAATTTTTTAGATTTTAATTTTTGGTTAATCTGGTAGAATTAAAATATTGATAAATAAAACTTTATAAAAAAATACAAATGAAAAAAATTATCTTTGTCGTGCATACTATTATTACTTTGGCTTTTACTTTTATGCCCCTTCTTTTTTCTTGGTGGATTAATGCGCTAGTGTATTTAGTTTGGGAAATTCATATTATTATATTTGGCCGATGTATCCTGACTGATTTTGAATATGGTAAAAATAGTCAGACCACTTTTGGCGAAGAACTTTTAAAAAAATTAAAAATTAAAATGAGTAAAAACTCTTACATGTTTTTTTCTAAATATATCCAGGCGCCGCTTTGCATAATCTTGTCTTTAATCTTACAAAAAATATTTGAAATCAAGCCTTTGTTTTTTTGAGA
>DNVQ01000041.1:0-162 GCA_003507475.1 Candidatus Moraniibacteriota bacterium
GCGCCAAAGGTTGAGCCTTAGGAATCCAATTGTGGAAATTATTGCGTATTGCTTAAATCCCAATCATTATCACTTTATCTTAAAACAGCTTGAGGAAAATGGTATAACAAAATTTATGCACAAATTATCTACTTCTTATACAATGTATTTCAACAAAAAATA
>DNVQ01000041.1:339-18743 GCA_003507475.1 Candidatus Moraniibacteriota bacterium
AAGGCTCAACCTTTGGCGCGCCAAAGGTTGAGCCTTGAATTAAATTGGTGTTATTGTTAAAATTATTAAATATTGTATAATTGAATAAGATTGTTACTTTTAAATAAAAATAATTAAATTAAAAAATTAGAATATGACACAAGAAGAAAATAAATCAGAAGTGGTAAATGTAAATTTTTCCAGAAGCGCGCATGAATTTAAAAGCAGACCAGGATCAAATATTGAGAGTAGGCCAAAAAATAAACCAGAATCAAAAACTATTTTTAGTGCTTTGGATAAGGTTATAATTTTTAGTATTTTTATGATTTTTTTCGGGGTGCCGATTTTTTTTACAGGACTCACCATGCAAGGAATTATTTTTGAAAAACAAATTTATTTTTATTTCTGGGTGCTTTTGGCTCTTATTTCTTGGGTAGCCAAAGGAGTAATTAGCGGGGAGATGAAAATCAGAAGAACACCGCTTGATATTTCGATTTTAATTTTTTTAGCAGTTTATCTTTTGGCTACTATTTTTTCCGTAGATAGGTGGCATAGTTTTATGGGTCTTTTTGGTGATCCATCGCGCGGATTTATGAATGCCGTTGCCCTGTTTTTGGCATACTATCTGATAATGAGTAATTTTAGCTTGAAATTATTTCGTTGGGCATTTGGTGCAATAATTTCTTCCGCCACACTGGTTATTGCTTGGTCAACCTTGGCGATTTTTGGAGTGAATTTTTTACCTGCTAAGATTGCCGCGTATGCTCCGCTAAGTATCACTGGATCACTTTCAGGTTTGGGAATATTTTTGGCTATTGTTTTACCTATTATTATTACGGCAATATTTAAAATAAGCGAGAGTGGATTGCCAAAAATAGCAAAAGGGTCTTTATTNNTGGGTAGGCTTAATGATTGGATTTGGATTTTTTGTAATTTTTATTTTGTCTCAAATTGTCCGTCCTAATAAAAAATTTATCGGAGTAGCCATGGTAACCTTTTTTATTTTAATGGCCATCGTTATGGCTGGAGAAAATTTTAAGTTAGCTAAAATTTCTTTGCCGGTAGAAGTTTATCCATCCTACAGTCTTTCTTTTCAAATAGCCAAAGAATCATTGAAAGACAACTTCTTCCTTGGTTCAGGGGCGGCTTCTTATGGACATGCTTTTTCTTTGCATAAGCCGGAAGTTTTTAATCAAAATCAATTATATGATATTCGTTTTTATCAAGGAACAGGAGTTGTTTTTGAAGCCTTGTCTTCTATTGGCGTATTGGGAACTTTAGCGCTACTGCTCGTGATAATTTCTTTCATCGGTGTTTGCATTTATTTGCTGGCCATCAAAAAAGAAAAGGATAAGGTATATTCTTTGGGATTTGTGACTTCGGCTATTATATTTTTGATTTCAGCCAGTCTGGTTAAAATAGATGGCGTTTTGATAATTTTTGGCGCCATTATTTCTGTTTTGGCGCTAGCTATTATTATCAGAGAAAGCGATTCTGAAGAAAATTATTTTAATTTTTCTTTCAAAGCTTCTCCCAAATATGCCTTGACTCTGGCTTTTATTTTTACCGTAGTTAGCATGGGAGTAGTTTACTTGTTTGTTTTTGTGGGAAAAATTTACGCCTCCGATATATATGCCGGGAAATCTATGAGAATTGGAGCGGAAAATTCTGAGACAGCTATTGCTTCTTTGGGCAGGGCGATCAGTTTAAATAATAAGGAGAGTAAATATTACATCAATGTCGGGCAACACTATATGGTTTTGGCCAATAAGGAAATGCTTAAAGATGAAAAAGATATTAATAAGGATGCTATCGGTCAGTATCTTAACCAGTCTATCGTTGCAACCGTAGAGGGAAAAAATCTTTCGCCCAATGATGTAGCTACGATTGAAGCTTTGGCTCAAATGTATGAAAATGCGGGAATGTATGCGGAGGATTCTTCAAAGATGATTGAAGAAACTTATAATCGAGGACTTGAGCTTGAACCGAATAATCCAAACTTTATTTTGGGATTAGGAAAGGCTAAGTTAAATAAGATGGCTTTGACAAAAGATGAGGAGGAGAAAAAGAAAATAGCCAACGAAGCTAAAGATTTATTTCAAAAAGCGGTGGATAAAAAAAATAATTTTGCGCCCGGATATTATCAGTTAGCGATTGTTCAGGGAGCGTTGGGTGATTTAGATAAAGCCATTGAAAATATGAGCAATGCTGCGATTTTGGACAGAAGCAATATAAATTATTTCTTTAATTTAGCAGGACTTTATCAACAAAGAGCCAAGGGTGATGATGAAAAGATTGCCGAAAGTATTTTTAAAGAAATACTGGGGGTAAACGATAAAGAAGTGAATACTCATTTTAGCTTAGGAACTTTGTATGAAAAGAAGGGGGAAAAGGATAAGGCCTTGGAAGAATATAATAAAGTTTTGGGACTTGTGCCAGCTGAAAGCGGGGAAGTTAAGTCTAAGATTGAAAAAATGATTGAAAATTTAAAAAACGGAATAAGTAATCTGGAAACAAACACTGCGCCTGAAAATAACGAAAATCAAAACGCTCCCACGGAAAATCAAAACAATAACGAGGAGAATACTCAGGAAGCTGTAGTTAATAATTCAGAAACTCCAGCCGAAAATGCTCCTGCTGAAAATCAGTAATCATTTGTCTTGTAGAGACGCGATTCATCGCGTCTCAAACATGGGTTCTATATTTGCGATTCATCCAAGGCTCAACCTTTGGCGCGCNNGCGCCAAAGGTTGAGCCTTGGGAATTTTATTGGGATGTCTATATAATTTTAGGTATATACCTAAGTATATACTTTTGTTTTAACCAAACAAAATGGAAAAAGAAAATAATTTAAAATTTCCAACTGATTTTTTATGGGGAGCAGCAACTTCATCCCATCAAGTAGAGGGTGGGACTAATAATGATTGGACCGAGTGGGAAAAAAATAATGCTCAGAGACTAGCTCAAGTAGCTGATAAAAAATGGGAAAAATGGCAACAGGAAAAATTTCCCGAAATGTTTGAGTTGGAAAATTATATTTCTGGAAGGGCTTGTGATCATTATAATCGCTACGAGGAAGATTTTGATTTGGCTAAAGAGGGCGGACACAATGCTCACCGTTTTTCCATTGAGTGGTCTCGTATTGAACCGGAAGAAGGAAAATTTGATGAGAAAGAAATTGAGCATTATAGGCAAGTATTGCTGGCTTTACGAGAAAGAGGCTTGGAGCCTTTTGTTACAATGTGGCATTGGCCCAATCCTGTTTGGATTGGACAAATGGGCGCTTGGGAAAATAAAGATACTGTCAAATATTATTTAAGATATGCCGAACGTGTTTTTAATGAATATAAAGATCTAGTTAAATTTTGGATGCCATTAAATGAACCAGGAACAGAAGTTTCTCTTGGATATTTATTTGGCAATCAACCCCCTGGACTTAAAAGTAAAATTAGTGCGAATGCTGCCTTTAAAAATTTAATGCAAGCTCAAAAAGCTTCTTATGAACTCGCAAAATCAATTTCTCCAAATTTTCAAATAGGTTGCTCTCATTTTATGTTTGATATAAAGCCGTATAATAATCTTCCATGGAATATTTTAGCAGCTAAGATAATGGATTATTTCGCTAATTACAGATTTTTTAAAAAATTTAATAATTCTTGTGATTTTTTTGGGATCCAGTATTATCAATTATTTGCTATAAATTTAAAATTAGGTGGACACTTTTGGGGGATTTTTGAAAATAAAAAAGTTACCCAATTGCAAAGTGATTTGGGTTGGCAGATTTTTCCGGAGGGAATGTATAATGTTCTCAAAAGAGCATCAAAAAGTAAAAAACCAATTTATATCACAGAAAATGGTATTGCTGATGCTGATGATTCGAGGCGCGCTGAATTTATAAGGGGGCATTTAAAATTTGTACAAAAGGCAATTGCTGATGGTGTGGATATCAGGGGTTATTTTCATTGGTCACTTATTGATAATTTTGAATTTGTGGAAATGAGGGGTTTCTGGCCGCGTTTCGGTTTGATTGAAATCGATTACAAAACTTTAGAACGAAAACCAAGGAAAAGTTTTTATGAGTATAAGAAGATAATAGAAAATAGTAAAAATATTTTTTAAATTAATTTTGAATTTCTAATTTTGAATTTCGATTGAATTTTAAATGATTCAATGAGATAAATATGAGTTACTTGTAATTTAAAAAATAAAATAAATTTAAAGTATTTAAAAATTATAAATTAAGATTTGATTCAAAATTTAAAATTAGAAATTTGGCATTGAAGTACTCTTCTTTTTCGTGTTATAATATATTTACCTTTGATTTTTTCGTAAAATAAAAATAAAAAATAAATGGAGGATGAAGTTTTAATAAAAGTACAAAATGTTGAGTTGACTTACAATGATGGTAAGCCAAATGCTTTTAGAGCCCTTAGGGATGTTAATCTTCAAATAAGAAAGAATTCTTTTGCTATTATTTTCGGTCCCAGCGGATGCGGTAAGTCTAGTTTATTAAATGTTATTTCCGGATTAGAAGTTCCTGATAAGGGAGAAGTTTTTGTTGGAGAAAAAAATTTGCTCACCATGAGTAAAGGCGATCATGTATATTTTCATAGAAAAACTATCGGAATGGTTTTTCAATCTTATAACCTTATAACAACCTTGAGTGTGTTGGACAATGTGGCTATTCCTCAGATATTTGTTTCCAGTAATAAACAGACCAGGGAAGAAAAGGCACTCAAACTCTTGGATAGATTTGGAATTAAACCGCAGGCCGATAAATTACCCTCTGAACTTTCCGGTGGACAGCAACAACGAATAGGTATAGCGAGAGCCATTATTAATGATCAGCCAATAATTTTAGCTGATGAGCCTGTGGGAAATCTTGATTCCAAATCAGCTAATAACGTGATGCAGATATTGAGTGAATTGAACAGGGAAGAAAATAAAACTATAATAATGGTTTCTCATAATCCTGAAAATATAATCTGGGGAGATCATATTATATATATGAAAGATGGAATGGTGGTCAAAGAAGACATTAGAAATGCAAAGGGAGAGACAACTCAAGTTAGCAAAGAAGAAGAGGATGAATTTTCAAAGATAGAGGCTATGCTTAGAAATTTCCAGGGATTGACTGCGGAACAAATTAAGATATTAATCACTCCGATGAAATCTGAGATTTTAGCGCGGTCAGTTTTGGTTGACATGGATCAAAAACAAATGAGTATCTTGGAAGAGAGTATTCGAAGAAGAATTTTAAATACCATTACCCCGCAAGAATTTTTTGAAATAATGGATAAGTCCGATAGGGAGGGTGGAGTTGATATGGATGTCAGACGAGCGCATAAAGTTGCTAAGAAGGTAGAGGATTTAATTGCTTTGGCCCATACTGTTAACAATGTGGATAATGATGACAATGAGCGAAAGGCTAACGAAGTTGTCAAATATTTGTTGACTCAAGAAAATGTAAAAATCTCTCCAAATCAGCTGGAGCAATTAAAGGAATTAATTAAGCATAGAATAATGAATCGGATAGATAGAGGTGTGTTTAGGGAGCTTTTGGATGCGCCACCTAGCAAAAAGGGAGTTGGATTTAATTCCAAAACAGCTAAAAAAATAGCCAAGTCACTAGATATAATTTTAATGGTTGGTTATGGAATGAAATAAGAACGTAGAGACATGATTTATCATGTGTAAAATATTAAAATGCAGAAACGTAATTCTAGCGCGTCTAAAAAATATACAGGCTTGTCTTTGCGAGGAAGGTGCTCCATATGAAGCAATCCATCCCTATTCCCGTCTTTGCGAGGAAGGTAATCCTGACGCGGCAATCCAGAAATACATTTTGAAATATAATCCTGGATCGCTTCGGAGTACCTCGCGAAGACGAGGATAATTATGGATCGCCACAGTCACATTGATTACTCCGAATATGCAATTGCAACGGGGCAAGCAAAGCTCCTTCGCGAAGACAACAAATAGACGTCTGTCTTTGCGAGGAGGTACTCCGACGCGGCAATCCAGGATTTACATTTAAAATATTATTCCTGGATCGTTACAGAAATATCGAGTACCCCAGTTATGGCAACGGGGCAGGCAAATATTTCTTCGCGAAGACAAGTAAATAACTGTGAACTATTTAATAAATTTATGTTAGTATTTGATACAATTAGAATATCAGCCAGGTCATTTAAGAATAATCGATTGAGAACTTTCTTAACAGTGATTGGTATTAGCGTGGGAATTTCTTCGATATTTTTCTTAGTTTCTTTGGGTTATGGTTTTCAGAAAGTTGTTTTGGAGAGAATTGCCACTAGTGATTCATTGCTTTCTATCGATGTATTTCCCAAGGCTAGCTCAGATGGAGAAGCAAATGTAATTTTGGATGAGGATATACCGGAAATAGAAAAAGTGGATGGCGTTTTAAAAATAGCGCCTATAATTACTCAAAAATTTAAATTACATAGCAGTGGCTATACCACTGAATCTAAGGTAAATATTGTAAATAAAGATTTTTTTAGATTAGAGGGTTTAGCTGTTCAAAGTGGTGAGTTTCTCTCTGATGAGGGTAAGAATGAAATAGTGGTCACTAGTTCAGTTTTGGATTTGCTCCATATTGATAATGATGATTTTAAAAATAAAGAGATAGTAATTGATATTTCCGCTTTGACCGAAAAAGAGAGAGATGATATTAAAAACAGTGAAACTGTGGAAAAAAAATATAAAATTATCGGAATGATAAATGATAAGTCCAAGGCCAATGTTTATATATCTAATTCTTCTATTTCAGATTTGGGATTTAATTATTTTAATCGTATTAAGATAAGAGTTTCTTCGGAAGATAAAATTGGGTCTGTGCGGGATGCGATAAGTAGTAAGGGCTATATTGTTTCGGCTATCTCTGATACAGTTGACCAAACAAGAAAAATATTTGGTGTAATTCAGATAGTTTTGCTGTCTTTTGGAATGTTGGCGTTGGTAGTTAGCGCAATCGGTATGTTTAACACCATGACTATATCCTTATTGGAGAGAACTCAGGAAATTGCTATAATGAAGTCATTGGGGGCATCGGCTCAAGATATCTGGAGCATGTTTTTGACGGAGTCTGTTTTGATTGGTTTTTTGGGTGGGACTATGGGAATCGGAATTGGTTTTATGGGAACGGAATCTGTTAATTTACTCCTAAATTTAGTGGCCAAGAATTTTGGTGGAATGAGTGTTGATATATTTTATATTCCACTATGGTTTGTTGTTTTTATAATAATTTTTTCCACAGTAGTCGGATTGGTGACTGGATTTTATCCAGCCAAGCGTGCGGCTGCATTGGATACTTTGGAAGCTTTAAGATATAAGTAGTAAAAATACCAAATGCCAAATTCCCAATTCCAAATTTCCAATAAATGATTTAATGAATAAATGTTCGTGTCTTTGCGAGGTACTCCGAAGCAATCCAGGATTTACATTCAAAATCTTATCCCTGGACTGCCACATAAATTTTGAGTAAAAAATTTATTCGCAGAGACGAGTAATGATACCGTGAATAAGTATAAATAATAAACTTAAAATAATGAAATTTAATAAAAAAACTTTTGAAATAATTTTTTTTGCCAGAGCGGGGCAGGGTGCCAAGAGCATTGCAGAGTCTTTGGCTCAAGCTGCTGTAAGCGAGGGTAAATTTGTGCATGCCTTTTCTTTTTATGGACCGCAACGGAGTGGTGCGCCCACTAAGGCATATGTGAAAATTTCTAATGATCCGATTCGCAACCACGAGCCAATAACTGATCCTGATGTCGTAGTGGTCTTGGATGATACTTTGGTTACCAGTGAAGATGTGGGGAGAAATATAACCGAGCACGAGTCAGTGATTGTTAATACTAGAAAAAACGAAGAGGAAATTAGAAGAAGCATAAACAATTTTAAGGGGAATATCAAAGCTATTGATGCCAATGGAATTGCGCTGGACACTGTGGGCATAATTCAGCCCAATGGTGTGATTTTGGGAAAATTAATCGGGGTCACTGAAATTGTAAAATTAGAAAGCGTGATTGATCAATTTAGAAAAATTTTTGAAAAAAAGATTGGAGAAGAATTAACCAAGAAAAATATATTGGCGATAGAGAAAGGATATGACTCCTTGTGAAAATTTCAAATTTTAAATTTTGAATTTCAAATCAATTTCAAATGAATTAATGATTAATTTTTTTAAATAAATAATAATAGATTTAAAGAGTAACTAAAAAAGTATAACAATTAATTAAAAGGAATTCGTATATTCGTAGCTTGAAGGAGTTCTCGGTGATGTCTTTGCGAGGAGGGTATTCTCCCGACGCGGCAATCCAGGATTTCAAGTGGTAGTTTAGTAGCTTGNNCTAAAAAGCTAATAACTAAAAACTAAGAAGTTAAAATATGGAAAAAGGAGCAATTATAAAACATAATATAAAAAAGGCGGCAGCAACAGGAAGTTGGAGAAACTATGCGCCGGAAGTTGATAATGAAAAGTGTATTGGTTGCAATACGTGTGTTAAATATTGTCCGGATGCCTGCATTATTTTGAAAAACAGAGAAGATGGAAAGCCGACCAAACTGGCAGAGATTGATTTGGAATTTTGCAAAGGTTGTGGGGTGTGCGCGCAAGTTTGTCCAGTGAAAGCAATAGGGATGAAATAAGAATTATTTATTATTTAGTTAACGTATTAACGAGTTAACGAATTGAAAAACAAAAATAAAATTTTTCTCAAAGAATAACTCGTTAATGCGTTAACTCGTTAATTTTTTAATAATGAATTTTTATATATTCTAAGATTAAAAACAATGATACCAAATACTAAATATAAAATACAAAATACTAAAAAAGTGGCACTGACCGGTGGCGCTGCTTCAGCTGAAGCCCTTCGTCAAATTAATCCTTTTGTAATGCCGGTTTATCCAATTACTCCTCAAACTCCCATTATTGAATCTTTTGCCAAAATTTGTGCTGATGGAAAAGCGGATACGGAAATCATCACAGTGGAGTCGGAGCATAGCGCTATCTCAGCCGCAGTTGGTTCGCAGGCAGCCGGAGTGCGAACAGTGACGGCCACGAGTTCTCAGGGCTTGGCTTTGATGAATGAAATTTTATATATTGCCAGCGGAATGCGACTTCCGATTGTGATGTTGATTTCGGCGCGAGCCTTGAGCGCTCCGCTAAACATTCATGGAGATCATAGCGATGTGATGGGGGCCAGGGATACGGGATGGATTCAGCTTTTTTCAGAGAACGTCCAGGAGGTTTATGATAATACAATTATTGGAACAAGGCTGGCGGAAAAATCAGAATTGCCGATTATGGTAGTGATGGATGGTTTTACCACGTCTCATAATGTAGAAAATTTGGAATTATTGCCTGATGAAGATGTGAAAAATTTTGTAGGTGAATATAAAAATGAAAACGCCTTGCTTGATGTGGAAAAACCTGTGACTTATGGACCGGTAGCTCTTTCAAATTCTTATTTTGAATTTAAGCTTGATCAGGAAGACGCGATGGGCAAGGTGGCAAAAAACTGCCAAGAAGTGATGAAGAAATTTAAAGAAATTTCTGAACGCAAATATGATTTAATTGAAGAATATGAAATGAAAGATGCCCAAGCGGTTATCGTTGTGATGGGAGCAACAGCGGGAACAGCCAAAGACGCGGTGGATAATCTAAGAAAAGAAGGTAAGAAAGTTGGACTTTTAAAAATAAAATTATTCAGACCATTTCCCTATGAATCGGTGGCCAAGGCCTTAAAAAATATAAAAAGTATAGCGGTAATGGATAGAGCGATTTCTTCCGGGTCTATGCCAGCTTTATATTCTGAAATAAATAATACACTTAGAATGGAGAGCTTAAATGATGCAAAAGTTAATAGTTATATTTATGGCTTGGGCGGAAGAGATGTTTTTATCAAAGATATTGAAGGGATTTTTGAGGAATTGTTGGGGGAGAAGTTTGATAAGAAAGTGAAGTATGTGAAATAATAATTTGGAGAGTGTTAAAATCCAAATATCCAATAAAATTTTAAATGACTAAATGTGAAAATATAAAAAGTTAAGTTAATTTTGTATAATAAAAAAATGATCAGACCAATATTGACGGTAGCAATATTAATTTTCTATGGCATCCGTTGGCGACCAAGCGTGCTTAAGCGGATTTTTGAAAATAAAGTTAGTATCTATCTTTTTGTCGGAGAAATATTGATGTTAATAATAGCTATTTTTCAATTAACAGATAATGATCCTTTCAAATTTGATCCTCCATTGTTTATGAATTATATTAGTCTCGCCGTTGCTTTAATGGGAGCAGTGTTTGCAAGTATAGCCAGATTAGCTCTTAGAGAAAATTATGTTCCAGCGATGGCCGCCTTTCCGCCCAAAAAAATGGTTACGACTGGATTATATAGAATCATCCGTCATCCAGCGTATTTCGGAACATTGATTGCGTTAATTGGCTTTGAATTAGCATTAAGTAGCTACCTTGTTATTATCGCGTTAGCCTTTGCAGTCATAATTATTGCGCAAATAATAAAAGAAGAAAAAATGCTTTCTGAACTGTACGGCGCAGAATGGCAAGATTATGTCCGCCAGGTCCCATATAAATTAATTTTATTTATTTATTAGAAATGCCCAAATATATGGAAATAAAAGAATTATTGGAAAAATCAAAAAGTATTTGGGGAGATGAAAAATTAAATCTTTCCCAAATAATTGTGCGAACTGGAAAAGTTTTCGGCGACCTTTGTCGCTGGGAAAGAGATGTCAAGAAAGACAAAGAAACCCATAATGATTACGAATTAAAAAAAGAGTTGGGCAACATGATTTTTAGCAATATCAGATGGTGTGATGATTTGGGTTATGATCCGGAGGAATGTATAAAAATAGCGATTGACTGTCAGGAAAAATTTGTGGAAGAAAATGTTAAATAAATACCAAAATTCCAATACCCAATGCCAAATAAAATTTCAAATGACAAAAAATATGATTTAATTGAAAGAACTTCTGCATTTGGAGAGGCTGTGATTGATTTTCTAAAAATTATTCCAAAAAATGAAATAACTAAACCACTTATTAGTCAATGTGTGAGAAGTGCTACTAGCATTGGAGCTAATTATATGGAGGCAGATTGCGCTGAATCTAAAAAAGATTTTAGACATAAGATAGGAATATGCAAAAAAGAATCAAAAGAAACTATGTATTGGATGAGAATGCTAGCTAGGGAAGTGGATAAAGAAAAAGACCTGTGCAGAATTTTATGGAAAGAGTCTCAGGAATTAACCCTTATATTTTCTGCTACAATTAATACATTAGATGAAAATAACAAAAAATCTAAAGAATCTAAATAATCTAAATAATAAAATACTCTTTAATTTGTCATTTAAGATTTGAAATATTTATTTGACATTGGGAATTGGGTATTAGAAATTTATAAAATATTATGAACGAACAANNTTATTAATGCAACGGGGTGTCTCGAAGTAACTTCTACTATTTATCCGTATACTGCTTGGAAGGTTCCCTATATCCATAATGCTTTTGAAAATGCAGCTGCGACAGCTGCGGGCGTAGAAACGGCTTATCAAGCGATGAAAAAAAGAGGATTAATGGATAAAAAGATAAAATTTATCGTTTTTGGCGGAGATGGAGGAACTTTTGATATTGGGTTACAATCTTTGTCGGGAATGTTGGAAAGAGGGCACGATGTTTTATACGTGGCTTATGATAATGAAGGCTATATGAATACGGGCGGACAAAGATCGGGCGCGACTCCGATAGGAGCAAGTATGGAAACTACTCCTGCAGGCAAAAAATCATATGGTAATAGAAACTCTCGTAAAAATATGATGCAGATAGTGGCTGGGCACGGAGTTAATTATCTAGCTCAAGCCAATGTGGCTTATGTGGAGGATTTAAGAAAAAAAGCCAAGAAGGCACTGGAAACCAAAGGATCATCATTTCTTTTGGTTTTTCAACCGTGTACCAATGTTTGGAAATTTCCTACTTCGGATTATGTTAAAGTGGGTAAGCTCGCTACAGAAACAAATTATTGGCCGCTTTACGAGATTGAGAATGGAGAATATATATTGAATTTAAAAAATGAAAATCCCAAACAAATAGAAGAATATTTAAAAATTCAAAAAAGATTCAAGCATCTTTTTGCGCCAGGCAATGAGGAAGTTTTGAAAGGAATTCAGGAAAAAGTAAATGAAAATTGGGAGAAACTTTTGTTGAAGGCTAGCCCTAACTAATAAACAATATACAATACTCAATATACATTCAATAATCAATAATTTAATATTTCATAAAATATTATAAACTCTTTCCCCTCCTCCCCTTGGAAGGGGAGGTGCCCCGATAGGGCGGAGGGGTTTGAATAACCTTGATATAATCTCCAATCTATATTTTATGGAATCACCAAACATAATAAAACAATTAAGAAAAGTATTGAGAAAAAATTCAACTCCTCAAGAAATAATTCTATGGTCAAGACTGGAGAAGAAACAGCTGGGTTATAAATTTAGAAGGCAACACTCTTTTGATAATTATATAGTAGATTTTTATTGTAAGGAGAAGAGTTTGATTATAGAAGTGGATGGTTGGCAACACAAAGAAGAATTTAGTGGAGAAAGGGAAAAAATAAGAACTGAATTTTTAGAAAACAAAGGATTTAACGTTTTGAGATTTTGGAATAATGAAATAAATAACAATTTAGAGGGTGTAATTTTAAGAATTAAAGAATATTTATAGTTAACTAATTTAAAAAAGAAACCCCCTCTGTCCTGCTCGCCTCGCTGAAGCTGGTGCGAAGCGGGCTGGACATCTCCCCCTTGAGTACAAGAGGGGAGAGGGTGGATAATTAAAATTTTATTGAATATTAATTATTGATTATTGAATGCATATTGTTTATTGGATATTGAGTATTTTAAAGATGAGCCGAGAATGAGATTTGAACTCACGACCTACACGTGGAGTTTATCCGCCTTTGGCGGAAGTGTGCTGAGCCGTCTATCGGGATTGAACCGATGGCCTACGCGTTACGAGTGCGTCGCTCTACCAACTGAGCTAAGACGGCATATTCAAATGTATATTATGTAATATTATATTTATTATTTTATAACACTTGATTGCATTTTGGATAAGATCTACTTCCGCCATCCGCCAGCTGGTCGGAGGCGGATGAGCTATCTCGGCTTATGGCGTTAATACAAATAGTATTGTAATATATAAATAATTAAATTTCAAATTAATAATTAATTAAGTTGCTGAAAAATATGGAAATAATAATAGGCATTGCAGTTTTTATCGTATTGATTTCAATCAAGCAGATTAATCAATATGAAAGAGGGGTTAAGTTTACAATTGGTAAGTATGTGGGAATTATGGAGCCAGGTTGGAGATTGGTTATTCCTATTTTTCAAAGTTATCAAAAGGTAGACATGCGAATTAAGGCGGTAGATGTGCCCGATCAAGAAGCAATTACCAAAGATAATATTTCAGTTAAAGTTAATGCGGTTATTTATTATAAGGTGCAAGATGCTAATAAAGCTATTATTGAAGTAGAAAACTTTTTCTATGCAGTGAGTCAGCTTGCTCAAACCACCATGCGAAATGTGGTGGGGGAAGTCAATCTGGATGAACTGCTTTCCAATCGAGACACGATTGCAGAAAAAATTAGAAGCATTGTGGACGCAGCTACTGATGCTTGGGGGATTAAGGTGAACTCAGTAGAGCTTAAGGATGTAAACCTTCCCGAAGAAATGAAAAGAGTAATTGGCAAGCAAGCAGAAGCCGAGAGAGAGAAACGTTCAGTTATTATTAAAGCTGAAGGAGAGGTGATTGCAGCTGAAAACTTAGCCAAAGCGGCCAACACCTTGGCTGCTTCCAATGGAGCTCTTCACTTGCGAACCTTAAGCACCATTAATGACGTAAGTTCAGATCAGTCCAACACCATAGTGTTTGCTTTACCGATAGAAGTTTTGAGAGCAATAGAGGGAATGAATAGAAAATAAGTTAAAAACTTTCAAATAAAAAAACAACTCTTAAGAATGGAGTTGTTTTTTATTGTTTAATTAAAAAATTTGGAAAATAGCAGATATAGTCATTAAGTCAATGGTCATCAGTCAATTAAAGTTAAAATATATTTCGATGACTGGTTACAGATGACCGATGACTTAAAATTTTTCAGCGCCTCCACTTATAATGTACAATTCATGATTTAATGATTTAATACTTTTATTTTATGTTTTATACTTCATGCTCCATGACTCTCCTTGCATTCAAATTCTTTTATGGTATAATAAATTAAATTAAAAAACTTAAACAAAATAAAAAATCCCGGTTAAATATTATGGATTATCATAATTTAACAGTTTACCCTGTTAAATTGAAGTAACTGGAAAAATATTTAATGGGGGACAAAAATATGCAAAATAAAAAAGTTGTAGTAGTGGTTGCGCTTTTTCTGTTGTTTTTTATGGGAACATATATTTTTGTTTCTCAGAAAAAAATAGAAGAAAATAATTTCGAGAAGAATGATGTTAATAAGAGTGATGTGGTTTTTGATGAAAAAACAAAAACGCTTGATTATGCATTGTCTCTTGCGAACAAGGGTAGTTTGGAGTTTAGGGAAAAAGAATTCGGACAACCGGCAGTTGTTATTTTTGAGAAAATTTTAAAAGATGAGCCAAATAATATTCAGGCTTTACTTGGTATTGGTTATGCATATGAAGTAATGGAGGAATACGGAAAGGCTCTGGGTTATTATAATCAAGCTTTGGAGCTGGAGCCTAAAAATGTCCTTGTTCATAATAGAATCGGGCATATGTATGATTTGAGTGAAGAAATAGACAAGGCTGAACCATTTTACAGAAAGGCGTTGGAGATAAATCCAGATTTTATTGATGCAAAAATTAATATTGCCAGGGTTTATTTGCGTCAAAATAAAAATGAAGAAGCGACGGATATTTTGAAAGAGGTATATAGTGGTCAAGTTATGAACAATAGAACCAAGGCCGAGATTGGATATCTTTTATTTGCAAACGCTTTCGATGGTGGGGACTATGAGCGGGCGAAGATATATATAGAAGAAGCAAGAAAAAGTGATCCGACATTGCCAATGGTTTGGGTGGGAATGGGTATGTCAAAATTGTATGAAGTTAGAAAATTATCTTCTCCTGATGGTACTATAAAATTATTTGAAGAATCTTTGGGATATTTTGATAAAGCGGCAAAATTATACAACTATCAAACAGCTGCTTACTACTGGAAGGGACGAGCAGTTATGTTAACCGGTGATTATGCCAATGCAGTTATCTTGTTTGAGACAGCAAAAGAAGTGGTTGGGAAGGATATTACCTTAATGCATGATCAAAGAATAAAATTTGAGGAAGAAATAAACTCGTATTTAGCAGAGGCTAAGAAAAAGACAACAAAAAAAACATCTTTTTTTAGAGATTTTTTCATCAAAACGGCTAATGCTGCAGCTTGTTGTAGCTATTGGTCAGGTGGTGTGAATCATAATACATGCCAACAATGGTGCACAACCCAAGCAGAGGAAAATGCTATATATCTTCAACTAGTTGCTGGAACGGGAGACCACAGTGCCACTGTTAGTGGAAATACGGTAGTTTGTGTTAATGGAGCTAGTGCGACGTATGTTCCAATTGCTGATCCGCCATCCGATCCCCCACCTCCACCTCCACCAACACCAGTCAATGGAGAGTGTAGCGCTTCTGTATCTGCTGCTAGGACTTATGATGCTTCGGCAACAACCTGGATAGGTGATTGGTGCAGCAAAGGAAACGCATCATTTCCAAGTGGTACTCCGAATTTTCCAGATTATGGGCAAACTACTGTTAACTGGAGTTGTTCAGGTAGTAATGGAGGAACTCCTGCAACTTGCAATGCAAGTAGAAAATTTTCTACGCCTACTGTTGATTTGACGATTGGTTTAGACGGAGCAAATTTTTCTAACGGTCCTATTAATGTAAATCGAGATACTCAGAATGTGCATCTCAAGTGGGTAACTGATGCAACTACTTGTACAAAATCTGGTTATTGGGGCAGTGGGGCAATAATTAGTTCAGGATTATTCCAAACAGCACCAGATCCATCAGGTCCATATCCTAATAAATTTTCTAACTATGCAATTGATTGTTATAACAGTAATGGAAATGGTGCATTAGACTCAATTCATAGCACTGATAGTGTTAGATCAAATATTGTTTGTACTCCAGGAGTAACTAGGACAGGTTGCGAAAAAGAATGTGGTTTACCGAGTGACACCGGGATTCAAAGAGAAACTTTTTCTGGTTGTAACTATGTGGATACTCTCTATAATTGTGATTATTCTGCTTGCCCAATAACTAGCGAATGGAAAGAAGTGAGACCATAAAGATTGAGAAAAACTTTCAAATAAAAAAACAACTCTAGAAAATGGAGTTGTTTTTATTTTTTTAAATTTTAGGAATGTATGAATTTAGGATTTTGGTAATTTAGAAAATGATAAATATAGCCATCAAATTAACTAGTTATCAGTCATCAAAGTTAAAATGTATTTCGATGACCAATTGCGGATGACTGATGACTTCAAGCATTTCAGAATATATATTCATAATTCATAATACATGATTTAATGTTTTTTGTTTTATGCTTTATGCTCCATGACCTTTCTTGTATTCAAATTATTTTATGGTATAATAAATTAGATTGAAAAACTTAAACAAAATAAAAATAATCCAGTTAAATAATTTATGGGTTGCCATAATTTAATGGGATAAAAATATGCAAAATAAAAAAATTGTAATTATAGTAGCACTTTCTATTGTTGGTTTTGTGTTAGTTTATTTAGTGGTGGCAGGCAAAATATTTAATAGTAAAAAAAATAACGACAATAGTGTTGCGAATAAAGATGCAACAAAATTAGAATTACCAAAAGTTAAATGTGATTTCGAATCAAATCAATCAGCTTACGATGAGGCAAATAAAAATAGCAATTTAGATGCTTGTGATTGCATTGGTGATGACAAAATGAGGGAAATGTGCATAACATCAACTATGGATATAGCCTTATACTCTAAAGCTCTGGAAAATCTTAATGATGATTTTTGTAAAAACATCAAAAGTGAATCTCACAAGAATTCCTGCTACTCTGTTGTGAAAAATAGTATTGATAAATTAAAAAAAGAAAACCCGCAGCGCTTGGCAGATATTTATTCCAGATCCCATAATGAAGAGTCAATCGGCTTATATGAAAAATTGACGGAAACAGATCAGAAAAATATTGATAATTTTATTTATTTAGCCCTTGCTTATGCAGAAAAGGGGTTAAAGGAGCAAGAGCAGGGTAGAGATCAGTCTTCTTATGTAAAAAAAGCTTTTGAAACTATTGAAAAAGCTAAATCCATTAATGGTAATAACTCGGAAGTTTATAGAGTGGAGGCCTATACTAATGAGATAAAGCCGGATTTCGGTATGGCTATTAAATTGTATGATAGAGCAATTGAAATTGATGGAAATAATATTTTGGCTTATTCGGGCAGGGGGCATGCCAATAGAATGATGGGCTTGTTGGATAATGCGGTAAGAGATTTTTCCAGGGCTGCAGAGTTGGATGTTAAACAAGAAAATGTTTTTATTTATACTAACCTTTGTAATTTAGAGTTCTCAAGAAGTCATAATGATGATGCAATTAAAAATTGTAAAATTGTTACAAGCAGAGATGGCGCGGATCCGATTTTTCAATCAGAGGCTCATCAGATTATGGCTATGATATTTATGCAAGGTGGAGATAATAATCAAGCTAAAACCAATATATTAAAAGCTAAAACTTTAACTCCAAATGATCCAAACTTATTTGTCACTTGGGCAAGATTGAATATTTTTGAAAAGAAATATGTAGAATCAGAAGCTAATGCTCGAAAAGCTATTGAGCTTTCACCCACCAAAGCATCGGGATTCCTAGCTCTTTCCTATGCTCTTTACATGGAGGAGAAATATGAAGCTTCCATAGAGGCAGCTCAAAAGGGAATTATCTTGATTAAAAATGACGTATCTTTATTGGCTCCAAGTAAATTAGCGATGGAAAGAGAGTTAACTTATTCAATTGTAAATAATTACCGCATGCTGGGAGATACTGCTAAGCAACAGGAATATGAAAACAAGGCTAGAAATATTTTTAATAATAATTAATTAATAGAAAGTGTATATAATATGAATAAAATATCTATTTATTGTCTAACTCTGTTATTTGCAATTTTTTTGCCGATTTTGAACGTTGATGCGCAAGCATTGAGCCAATGTCCAAGCAATGTAGCGCCTGATTTGCAATTACTTAATCCGGCTTGTTGGACAAGTGTGTATGTATCAAGCGGATATTGGCAGTCATGTTCTTGGAGCAACAGTGGAGCTATTTG